>JANLQY010000017.1:0-7596 GCA_031368105.1 Chitinophagaceae bacterium | reverse complement strand
AAATGCTCCGCCTCCGCCAATGCCGCCTCATCCGCCTCATCCACCCAAAGCGCCTAAAAAAGTAAAGGAAAAAATAAAATTTACCGAACCGGTAATAGAAAAAGATAAAGAACCTGCATAAATTTTTATAAAGCCCGTCTTGAAAAAAACGGGCTTTATTTTTTAATAAATGAAGGGCAATCCTTATGAAGCGGCAGATTTTTTATTTGCCCAATATACCCCCAGTAAAATAATGAGCAGGCAGGCGGCCTGGCTCCAGCCAAAATTTTCTTTATAATAAATACCCCAGCCAATAGCAATGAATGGTATGCCGTAAGTGACCATACTGGCAAAAATACCCCCGGCTCTTTTTACCAGCATGTAAAACAAAATAGTAGCAATAGCGGTGCCTCCCACTCCCAATACCACTGCCGCAGCAGTACCCATTAAAATTTGATGGTTGCTAAAACGCAGTGAAAAAAAGCCGGTAATAAATAAAACAACCAAAGAAGGAATGGCATTTAAAGTAAGCGCCACTGCAGCAATTTGCAGGGAAGGGATATTGGCCAGGTATTTTGCCACAATATTTACATTTATTCCATAAAAGACTGTAGCCAAAACTACCAGGCCTACCAATGCCAGGTGCCGGGGTTCCTGGATATGCCCTTTGGAAAATAACAGCAACACACAGCCGGTGAAGGAAATAATGATGCCGATAATTTTGCCGGCAGGCGTAACTTTTCCAAAAAATAAAGCCCCAATAATAATTACAAAAATGGGAGTGAGCGAATTGAGTGTACCCGTTAGTGAACTGTCAATACCTTCTTCTGCAATACAAAATAAAAAAGCAGGTAACAAACTGCCGAGTATGCCCGATAAAAAAACAGTAAGTATTTTCCCTGAAGGTATCTGGCGAAAAGACCGAACCGCTACAGGAAGTAAAATGATACCAGCCGAAACCATCCTGACTGCTGCTACCTGGTAAGGAGTGAGCAGGTTATCCAGCCCAGTTTTCATTAAAATAAAACTGCTGCCCCAGATTACAGCAATAGCCGTAAAGATCAGCCAGTCAATTAATTTTTTGTTCACCCAGCAAAGTTGCCGGTATTAAACGAAAAATAATTGTCTCAAAAAAATAAATTGGCAAAAAACTCATCGACAACAGACCTTGCTTACATTTAACTTTATTGACGATTGTTATGATATATTAAAAGAAATTATTTACTTTAGTTTCCAAAATTTTCTTATAAATACTTAACTACTAAAACCAATTATCATGGGAATTTTAAAAGAATTTAAAGAATTTGCCGCAACCGGCAGTTTAGTTGATCTTGCTGCAGGTGTTGTAATGGGTGCTGCCGTTGGAAAAGTAGTTTCTGCATTTATAGACGGTATGGTAATGCCTGCTGTAGGTATGCTTACCGGCGGTGTAGATTTTAGCAAAATGAAACATGTTCTAAAACCTGGTGTTGATGCTGTGACAGAAGTAAAAGATGCTGGTGGTGCTGTTACCCGAGCTGCCGTTCCTGCAATTGAAGAAGTAGCTGTAAAATATGGTGCTTTTATTACCCAAATCGTTGAATTTTTAATCGTGGCCTTTGTAGCATTTATGGTTTTGAAAACAGTAAATAATATGAAAAAGAAACAAGCGGAAGCTCCGGCTGACCCATCTTCTACTGATGCCCTGTTAATGGAAATAAGAGATTCTTTAAAGAAATAATTTTTAACAGTACATAACCAATGTTTTAAAGCATTGCAAGTCTTAGGACTGCAATGCTTTTTTAATTTAAACAAACAAAATGAAAAGAAAAAATTTTAGTACCCGTTGTAGGGGCAGCAGCTATTTTAAACAGTGAGGCTCAGGATGCCAGTGTAAAAGCCTTGAAAAAGATAATTGAGTACCACCATCAGCCTTGATATTGTTTATGATGACGATGTGATTGCCTGTACACAGGTAAAAGAAATATTAGGCCTTGGCCTTACCCTCAAGTTGTAAAGTTTTTGATTTACAGGGGAATTTCTATAAAAATATATGCTATTTTCGCAGCGGCTTCCAAAAATGGAAGTCGTTGTTTTATTAATTAATACCAAACTAACATGAAAAGAATTTTGAGTTTATTAACTCTGACCCTGGTATGTTTTCAACTAATGGCACAAGACGCTTCTGTAAAGGAAATGCAGGCTGCCGTTTCAAAAACTGTACAAGCAGATACTGAAAAAAAGCCCAATAAAAATGGCTGGGTACGTGGAGCCAATGTTAGTTTTAGCCTTACCCAAATTGGAAATAGCAACTGGATTGCCGCTGGTGGAGATGATTTTTCTTTATCCTCTGCTGCCTCCATTAATGCTTATGCCAATAGAAAATGGGGCCGCTATACCTGGGATAATGTGTTAGACTTGAATTATGCTTTAATGAATACCACTTCACTGGGTGTTCGTAAAGTAAATGACCGTCTGGATTTTATTTCTAAGCTTGGGTATCAGCCAAAGAAATGGAAAAAAACCAGCGTTACCGGCCTTGCCCAGTTACGTTCGCAATTAACCAGCGGATACGAATACAATTATTTGGGCACCACTGAAAAAAGAAGAAATTCTGGTTTTTTTGCCCCTGCTTATATTACTGTTGCACCAGGTGTGGAGTGGAAACCCAATAGCTGGTTTTCATTATTCGGTTCGCCTTTAGCTGCCAGGTGGACAATTGTTTCCAATGGTGCTTACAGTTATGCAGGCCAGGGTGGTATCTTTAATGGCAAGGTAGAAACACCATTAGCCACTTTATATGGTGTAGACCCTGCGAAAGGCAACCGTGGTGAGTTTGGTGCTTTTGTAACGGCCACTATTAAAAAAGACATCCTGAAGAATGTAGCTTACTACAGCAAATTAGACCTGTATTCCAATTATCTTAAAAGTGCTTCTAACGTAGATGTATTCTGGACAAACCAGTTTAAAGTAAGGCTGAACAACTGGCTGAACATGAGTTACAATTTAGATATGCTTTATGATGATGATGTAAAGAACCCGGCAAGCCCTTCCAGTGCTTTGGGCTTACAGGTATTATCCACATTTGGTGTGGGTGTTGGTTTCAAACTGTAATTACTGTTTACTTATTAATACATTTGCTCCTCCTCCGTTGTTAGCGGGGGAGGATTTTTTTATCACTAAATTTTACTGACGTTGAACACTGCTTCTTACCAGATAAAACTTGATCAGTTTGAAGGTCCATTCGACCTGCTGCTGTTTTTTATTGAACGGGATGAATTAGACATCTATAATATCCCTATTACAAAAATCACCAACGACTTTCTCGATTTTATACACCAGGGCGAAAAGCTGAACATAGAATTGAGCAGTGAGTTCATTTTATTTATCAGCACTTTAATGCGTATCAAAGCAAAAATGCTGATACCAAGAAAAGAACTGGATGATCAGGGCAATGAAATTGACCCCAGGCTGGAACTGGTAAATAAAATTTTAGAATACAAAAAATTTAAAGAGGCCTCCACAAAAATGGCGGAGATGGAAGAAGTAAGGATGCTGATGTTTAAAAGAGGCAACCTGCAAAGAGAGCTGTCGCAAATTGGTGAAGAAGCCGGCGAAGGCACAGAAATACAGGCAGTCACCCTGTTTAAGCTGATGAAGGCTTTTGAAAAAGTAATTCAAAAACTCCACGACAGAAATAATAAGCCGGTACATACCGTATTGCAGTACAATTATACAATGGAAGAAACCAGGGATTATATGCTTACCCATTGCCGTGCAGAAAAAACTTCTTCTTTTGAAAAAGTATTTGATATCTGCCAGGACAGAATACATGCACTGTTCCTGTTTTTAAGTTTGCTGGAACTATCTCAGCAAAAATACCTGATCATTATAACTGGTGAAGGACGAAATAATTTTATTGTGGAATACAATGAGAACAGGGAAGAAGAAGCAGACTCCACTCTCGACTATAATGAAATGACCAGTTTTAATTAACTGTCATTTTTTCAATTGAAAATATAGAGCAGCATCGGCTGCTGTGTTTTACCCAGGTATTTTTTTAATGAAGTAAGAAATACCAGCGATACTGTTGGGCATCCCCTTCTCATGCAGATATTTTGCTTCAACCGCTCTGCATCCGGCACACAGCCATGAGCATGCAATTATTTTTTTCTACAAGAAACAGAAGGTAATACGTTCCATAAAATATTTTTCATATTGGGAAACTATATGAAAAAAGGGTGCCGTTGCCTGTTGTTGACCGTATATCAAGATTGCCTGCCAACTCATGAATCCGGTGTTTTATATTTTTCATCCCGTTACCAGAAGAAATAACAGAGGTATCAAAACCGCAACCATTATCTTCTATTTCAAATTTTAAGATTCCTTTATTAATAAAGGCAGTAATAGAAATATTTTTCGCCTTGCTGTATTTTACAGCATTGTGTACAATCTCTTTTGTTGTCATCAAGATATTCCTTTTTTGTTCATTGCTAAGAATAACAGCATTAGCTGACTCTGGAAATTCAATGGTAAAATCAATAGCTGAATATTCAAGCAAAGCATTCAACTGTTCCCTCAGGTAGGCTAACAACAGGTCAAGTGTTTTATTCTCCGGGTTAAGACTCCAAACAATTTCACTCATATTGCTCACCAGTTTTCTGCTGGCAGTGGCAATGGCAGCCAGGTCATTTACATACGTTGACTGGTCATTCAGCCGGGCATGTTCACTCATCAAAGTTATTTGCGTAAGGCCTGCGCCGATATCATCATGCATCTCACGACTTATTCGTTTACGTTCTTTATTTTCAGCTTTCAATATATCCTTTTCCTGTTGCTGTTTTTGTTTTAGCTATTGCCTGTTGTACAATAAAAAAGCAATTACACTAATAAGAAAAATAATGCCTCCAATGCCGGCAAACTGGTAGTTTCTTTTCTGCAATAATATTTTTTGGTTGGAAATACTCAGTTCATTGTTCAGTTGCAGGTCTTTTAATTGAGTGATTTCTTTTTCCTTTTTTGCTGTTTGGTATTTACTTTCCAGTTCGCCTGTCTGCTTTAGCCGTTCAGAATTGAACAGGCTGTCGCTGTATTGCGAAAATTTCTGCTGCCATTCGTAAGCTTTTTCATAATTCTTCATCCCGGCATAATCTTCTGCAATGCTGCCTGCGGCTTCCACCACTACATTCATAGCTTTTATCCTGAGTGCTTTTTCAAGGCCGCCGGTATTATATTCAATTGCTTTCAAATAATCTTTTTGCATGGCATACACGTTGCCGATATTGGTCATGTTGGCTGCAATTAAAAATTGATTGCCGGTATTTTCACCTATCTGCATTGAGCTTTTATAATATTCAATAGCCTTGGTAAAGTTACCCTGGTATTTATATACGATGCCCAGGTTATTGTAAGTCATTGCTAAATGGGGCTGATCTTTCAGTTTGGCATATATGCCAAGTGCCTTCTTATATTCTATAATTGCTGCTGGATATTTTTTCAGGTATTGCTCATAAATAACACCCTTATTATTGGCACAATCAGCAATCACGGACGAATCATGTATCGCCGAACCAATAGCCTCCGCCCTACTGTAATTTTCCAATGCTTTTGCAAAATCTTTTTGTTCTTCATACAGTGCCCCGATATTGATTAATGAACGGGCAGAAGCAACACGGTTACCGGTTTCCTCCGATATGGCAGCCGAATGCTGGTAAAACCGAAGTGCTTCTGCAGCCTTACCCATTTGTGAATATACATGTCCGATATGGTCATATATATTTACCTGGGCAGCGCTGTCTTTAGATTGTTCAGCCTCTGCCAAACATTTTTCAAAAAGTGGCAGTGCTTTTTCATACTCCCCTTTTTTATAGAGATCTGCAGCGGCAATCAATTTGCTGTTGGTTTGTGCATGTATAGAATGCAGGCTATATACTGCAAGAAGCAGGGTAAGGAAAAATGGTCTCATGGTAAACAAGGTATTTAAGGACTAATCTAACCTTTATTCAGGTCTTTATCAAAATACAATTGTGCAGCAGCAGGCAATCTGGAAAAACCTGCTACTACTTTTTTCACATCCAGCGAAGCCTTCCAATAACTATCTTTAATAAATAATGATACCATTAATAATACTGGAAGATGATGACAAGATACGCAACTATCTTGCAGCACTCATTACAGGATCAGGCGACTTTGATCTGCAGGCAAGTTTTGAGAATACAGAAGATGCCATCCTTTATTTTGAAAATGGGTTAGGCGATGCCGTTGAATTAGTGTTGACTGATATTCAGCTGCCCGGCAGGTCGGGCATTGATTTTACAGCATGGCTGAAACCGCTGCGGCCCGATATACAATTCATGGTGCTGAGTTCGTTTGAAGATACCGACAATGTATTCAAAGCATTGAAGGCAGGGGCTTCTGGCTATATCCTTAAAAATACGCCGCCGGCAAAACTGATAGAATCACTGCATGACCTTCGCCGTGGCGGAAGCCCTATGAGCAGCCAGATTGCCCGTAAAGTGGTAGGTGCCTTTCAGCAGGAGGTTGTTTATACAGACGCCAAAGAAAAATTGTCAGACAGGGAAAGAGAGGTGCTGCTTTGGCTTTCCAAAGGATTCAGTTATAAAGAAATAGCAGAAAAATTATTCATCTCTGTAGAAACCGTACGTACACATATCCGCAATGTTTACGAGAAGCTTCATGCCACAAATAAATTAGAAGCACTTAGAAAAGCAGGATTCCGGTAAAATTTAAGTTCATAACCACTACTACTTTTTTCACACTTTTTACTTTCCCTGCTAGCCTTAGCTTGCAGCAGGTTGATAAATATATTCTTTAACACTATTAAACAAAGTAACATGAAAAAAAATCTCTTATTGCTCTGGATTATCTTTTCTGCATTATCATGTAAAAAAGATACAGCCACAACGCCTGTCACAGGTGATTTTAAAACCGGATCATCCTGGGTTTACAAACGTATCGATTATAATGAAGCTGGTGCTGTAGTATCTTCGAACAATATTGCGCTTACCATTACAGGCCAGCAAACTTTGCTGGGGGAAACCTGGTGGGTATTGTCTGCATCAGGTTCTCCAGCCGGGCTTTTACGCAAAGCGACAACAGGTTTCTACACAGTTACCAATAATGTTTCTCAACTGCAATTTAAAATACCTGCCGCAGTAAATGATACATGGCGTGTTACTTATAGTGCTACTGCCGGGGATTACAGCGATTTTAAAGTAATGGCTGTAAATGAAAATGTAACAGTACCAATGGGTACTATCCCATGTTATTATATTGAAGGCAATGACAGTAATAGTCTTGAGGATAAAGAATGGTACAACGATGCAAATACATTAGTTAAACAAATAGAATATAATCAAAACAGCAGTGGGGCTCTTTATGTAAACTTTACTATGGAATTGGTAAGCTTTACACCGTAATATTTTTTTACATCAACCCTTACGGTGCCTGTTACAAAATATTTTGTGCAGGCGCTTAAGAAGCTGTTTGAGTTAATTATTTAAAAGTTCTTATGTGTATAAGTTGAGAACTAAAGTTGTGTAAAAAAGAA
The DNA here is from genome assembly GCA_031368105.1 of Chitinophagaceae bacterium. Classification (GTDB taxonomy): domain Bacteria; phylum Bacteroidota; class Bacteroidia; order Chitinophagales; family Chitinophagaceae; genus Ferruginibacter. The sequence goes on along the minus strand of JANLQY010000017.1, from coordinate 68 downwards.
AGTTGCCCGATAGTAGTGGAATGACAAAACCCCACCACTTTTCAAGCAACTTTCAATGGCAAATTATT
>JANLQY010000143.1:0-20154 GCA_031368105.1 Chitinophagaceae bacterium | reverse complement strand
AACCTTCGCATGGCTATTAAACTTTAGAAGATTAGTAATGGACTACGAAAGAACTAAAGAATCTGCTATCAGTTTTGTTTATATAGCAATGCTTAACTTAATGGGTAAAAAATTTAATTAACTCAAACAGCTTCTTAAAAGCCCCAAACAACCTAACGATACCAACTTAAGTTTATACATTTTATTTGAATGTAGTTTCAATTACCAAACTAAACTCATTATCGTTATCTGTAATAAATCAGCCAACCCCCTACCGCTCAAACAAACTCAAATACCCCTCAAAAATAAAAACCCTGTTTCGCTTAAATCCAGTTTTTTCTTTTAATATTTTTAGTTTTTCAAAATCCCGTATCAGTGCATTGGCAGTTTGTTTGGTTACATTTAATTCCCGGATAACATCTGCAACCGTTATCACCGGTTTGCTGTACAGATAGGTGAGCAGTGTCTGTGCATTGGGTATTTTCTTGCCAAGTGTGATGATGGTTTTCTTTTCTATTTTTTCACGAAGGGCAAGAATTTTAGTGAAGGTATCAATGGCCGTTTTAGCGGTTTCAATAATTCCCACCAGGAAAAATCTGAGCCATTGTACCATATCGCTTTTATTGGATACGCTGGATAAGTTATCATAATAATGCTGCCGGTTTTTCTCAATAAAATCGGAGATGTACAAAGTTGGTTTGTTGAGTATTTTCTGATTCACCAAATAGAGTGTAATCAACATGCGGCCAATCCTGCCATTGCCATCGAGAAAGGGATGTATCGCTTCAAACTGGTAATGCGCCATACCTATCCGGATAAGGTAAGGTACCTGAATCTCTGTATTGTTAAGGAATTTTTCCAGGTCACTCATTAATTCGGGTAATAAAGAATGATGGGGCGGAACAAATCTTGCATCTTTCAGCGTAGCGCCTCCAATCCAGTTTTGACTGGTACGGAACTCACCTGGCATTTTATGTTTGCCCCTTACTCCCTTTAATAATATTTTGTGTGCCTCACGGATAAGCCTGCTGGAAACAGGCAGCTTATTCATTCTTACAATTGAATAATTCATGGCCTCGATATAGTTTTGTACTTCCTCCCAGTCGTCTTTCATTTCAGGGTTGATGTCCTTTTCTTCCAGTACCGCTTCATCCATCCTTGTTTTTGTTCCCTCGATACGGCTTGATTGGGTGGCTTCCTTTACGATATGCATTCTTAAAAATATATCCACATCCGGAACAAATACAGAAAAAGCATTTAACTCACCCAGCTTTATGTTGGCTTCCTCTAACAAAATATTTAAGTCTGCTTCATGTATTGTCCATTGCCTGTTTAACTCTTCAGGAGTAAAACTCCTGTAGCCAAACTGGTTGGTAAATTTCCCCGATTTATAATTTTTCAAATCCATTTTACTCACAATTATGGTGGCTGATCAAGTTGGACTATAAAAATCCATAGTCAAAGATGGGGCTTTTTCTTTGACTATAAAAAATTATAGTCAAACTTGCAAATGGATAAAATTAAAACCCTTATTCCCACCCCATCATCCAAAAAAATTCATGTCATTCCCGGCAAAATTTGCATCAGTTTTGGCTGATTACTCATTTGTTATTAATTTCGGGGTTGCAATGATAATAATTAAACATAACAAGACAACCACCAAACACACCGCCACAGCGGAAGGTTAACAGTTGTTTGTGTATGTAACAAGATACTGAGCCTTCCGCTAAAACGGGAGGCTTTTTTTGCCTCTATCCCCTGAAGGGGTACAAAAAATTCAACCATAAAGGGGATCCATTTTAACGTAAAATAAAAAACAAAAAAAATGAAAGTAGCAGTAGTTGGAGCAACAGGCTTGGTGGGCAGCAAAATGCTGCAGGTATTGGCCGAAAGAAATTTTCCTGTAACAGAATTGATACCGGTGGCATCTGAAAGATCTATTGGCAAGGAAGTGGAATTTAAGGGGACAAAATACAAAGTAGTGGGCTGGGAAGATGCAATTGCAGCAAAGCCAAACGTGGCGGTGTTTTCAGCAGGTGGCAGCACCTCTTTAGAGTTGGCACCAAAGTTTGCAGCAGCAGGCATTACCGTAATTGACAACTCCAGTGCATGGCGCATGGATGCTACAAAAAAATTAGTGGTGCCCGAAGTGAATGCGAATGTATTGACCGCAGCAGATAAAATTATTGCCAATCCAAACTGCTCAACAATACAAATGGTGGTGGTGTTAAAACCATTGCATGATAAATATAAAATCAAAAGAGTGGTAGTGAGTACTTACCAAAGTGTGACGGGCACCGGAGTAAAAGCAGTGGATCAATTGATGAATGAAAGAAAAGGTGTGCAGGGTGAGATGGCTTATAAATATCCAATTGACCTGAATGCAATTCCGCAAATTGATGTGTTTTTAGAAAATGGCTACACCAAAGAGGAAATGAAAATGACTCTTGAAACAGTAAAAATTATTGGTGATGCAAATATTAAAGTTACTGCCACTGCGGTTCGTATACCGGTAATGGGCGGCCACAGTGAAAGTGTGAACATAGAATTTGAAAATGATTTTGATCTTGCCGAAGTGAGGGACATTTTAAGTAAAGCTCCGGGTGTGGTGGTGCAGGATGATATTGCCAACTTCATTTATCCCATGCCATTAACAGCGCATGAAAAAGATGAAACATTTGTAGGCAGAATCAGGAGAGATGAAACACAGGCCAACACCCTCAACTGCTGGATAGTTAGTGACAACTTACGCAAAGGTGCTGCCACCAATGCAGTGCAGATAGCAGAATATTTAATGGAAAAAGGCCTGTTGTAAAAAGACCTTTTAAAAAATAAAAATTTATAACAACGGGCAATGTTATGCAGTACCTAACTGCTTAACATTGCCTGTTCTTTTTAAAACACCCCAGCCCTGCAGTTCGCCTTTAATGGCTTTGTTGAATGATTTGATAATGATATAATACATCAGCTGACGATATACCAAACGTTGCGGTATCATCCAAAGTAATTTTTTATAATCTTCTTTTTCAAACGCAAAAGCAAGTGCAGCACCGGCTACATCCACCAGCGTAAAAATAAAATAGTACAATATAATATTGCCTGCATCTGCCGGTATGATACCAAAGCCGGCGGCCACTAAACTCAGTACCAGCAGCACATCTGCCAGCGGTGCTAAAAAGGGTAATATCATTTGAAAGATGAGGATATTGGGCAATGCCACCATGCCAAAGTTTTTATACTTTGGGCTAAACACGGCATCCCTGTGTTTCCAAAAACATTGCATCACTCCAAAGCTCCAGCGAAAACGCTGTTTCAAAAACTGCTTCATTGTTTCCGGTGCTTCGGTATAAGCAATGGCTTCGTTGCAGTTGCGTACCTGGTAGCCGATGCGGTGCAGCCGCATGGTGAGGTCGCAATCTTCTGCCAGGGTATCAGTGGTAAAACCTCCGGCTTCTATGATGGCTTGTTTTTTAAATGCACCAATTGCTCCCGGCACCACAGTGATACAATTGAGCAGGTCAAAAGCCCGGCGGTCAAAATTTTGTGAAGTGATGTATTCAATACTCTGCCAGCGGGTGATCATGTTTACTTCGTTGCCCACTTTTACATTACCCGCCACCGCACCAACTTCGCCCTTACCTTCAGGAGAAATAAATTTCAGCATCAGTTGTGATACTGCATCTGTTTTCAGTTGTGTATCTGCATCAATGCACACCACATATTCACTGTTGGCTTTTTCAATACCTACATTTAAAGCAGAAGCTTTGCCGCCATTTGATTTGGTGTACACAAATACGTTAGCTATATTTTCAAATGCCTTCCTTACGGTTTCATAAGTACTGTCTTTGCTGCCATCATCCACAAAAACCACCTGCAGGTTTGGATGATCCTGCTGCAGTAAACTTTCAATTGTTCTTACTGCATTTATTTCTTCATTATAAGCCGGCACAATAATACTTACCAAAGGTTTTTGTGCTGCCGGTATAATGGCTGCCACTGCTTGTTTTGCCTCTTTCTTTTTTTGCAGCCATGCAAGTGTGGCCATCAACAGCATCCTGCCTATTGAGAATGCAATGCCTACAATGAATAATGCAAATACTATATGACTGCCCCAATAAGTTGCTTCTGCAAAAAAGAAATTTACTTTACTGAGCCAGCTATCCCTGGAAGGCGGCAGCACAGGCATTACATCATTTTTTGTTTTGCCCATCAAATCAGCCACGGTAGTAAACTTATATCCCTTCTTTTTAAAATAGTCAATAATTTTTGGCAGTGCATCCACGGTGGCTTTTCTTGTTACACCTCCTGCATCATGCAGCAAAATGATACTGGCACCCCGATTTTCCACCTGGTAAATTGTTCTTGCTACAATTGAGTCTGGTGTTACACCTAACTCCCAGTCGTTGGGATCAATACTTTCACCAATGGTTAAATAATTTTCGAGCCGGCTTCTTTCAATCGGTTCCAGTTCTTCATAAGTATGCGGTTCGGAATCCGCATTGTAAGGTGCCCTGAATAAAATAGTGGAACGGCCGGTAACACTTTCTATCAGCAGCCTCGTCAATTTCATTTCTATGGCCGCACGCTGGTTACTCATTTTAGCCATATTGTTGTGGGTAAAAGTATGGTTGCCTATTTCAAAACCATCCCGGTTTATTCGCTGCAGCAATGGAATATTTTTTTCTGCCTGCAGGCCCACTACAAAAAAAGTGGCCGGTATTTTTTCCCTTTCCAGTATATCTAAAATCTGTGGTGTCCATTCGGCATCGGGGCCATCATCAAAAGTCAAAATCAATTTGTGGCCAGGGCCTATAGTGGTATCTTCTGCAAACCTGCGGATAATATAACCGGATGGGAGTTGTGTATAATCCTGTTCTGCTATCAACAACTCATTACTGTCTGTTGTAATCTTTATTTTGCCTTCCTGCGGAGAAGCAACAATATCCAGCACCTCACCCTGCCCGTCGTAAGCCACGTTATCTGGTATGATAGGTATCTTGGAAAGTGAATTGAACTCAAATGGTTTTGCAATAAGTGATTCCGTACTCAAATCCCGGCTGTAGAAATTCCACATCCTTGCATCCTCACTGCCCAAGCGCCAAAGGGCTGTTCCGGCTGTTTCGTATTCATCACTAAAACGCAATACATTAAATGTAGTGGCTGCATCGGTACACCAGATTTCATGTATTATTTTTTCTGTATTTCCATTCTCTATTTTCTCTTCATCTATATAACTGAAATGGAGATTATAGCTGTCGTTATCAAAATCAATTTTTACATTTTTTATTTTTGCTGTGTTGATGGCATCATTATAATTAATTGGCTTCACAACAGTTTTGCCTTCCTCATCGGTAGCCCAGTCATACCCATATCCTGCAATACCCAAAATAATTTTTGCAGGGTCAATCTTTTCTGCAGCTAAGTCCATCTTTTCTTCTATCCATTTTTGTGCACTGATAGGGCCTGGTTTGGTAGAAGTATTAAACTGGTCATAAGCCATCAAAACAATGTAGTCGTTATACTCAGACAACTTCTTAAAATCATAATCATTGTTGTCCACTGCCACATCCATTGTCACCATCATATTTCCTGCATGCAATGTTTGATACAACTCTTTTTGAAAATTGGTGAGTGGGCCGTTGGTAGATTCTTTCAGTTCTTCAAAGTCAATATTAATGCCATCAAAATGATAATAGCTAAGTGTATCTGCCAACTGGGCAATAAAAGCTTTTCTTATTGCATCATTACTCAATAAAACATGTAATAATTCACCATCAAAATCTGGTTGTAGTTTTCCGGATGCATCTCTTTTTGTAGAATTAAAATTGTTGAGAATGGGCATTATTCTCAGGTTTTTTTTTCGCATCACTGCAAGGCCTGCACTGTCAATCCTTGTCTGCAGCCGGTGTGTAACCGTATCAATAAAAAACCATTCCGGGAAAATCACATTTAGGTTGCTGCCGTATTTTTCTAAATCAGGAAGTGAAGTAAGCTTAGTCCATGGCGCATAAAAAGCAGCCCTGATGTTGGGTATGGTATCTAAAGATTTATTGGGTTGCTTAATATTATTTAAAGAGTCTTCTCTTGTTTTGTTATCAAGAAAAATCTTAAACCCTTTGTATTTTTTATTGGCGCTCTGCGAAAAGGTCAGGAGTTTATTGGGGTCCATTTTTTCCTCATACACTTTCGACTTTGCCTCCAGGTTAGGTGTTGATGGATTGGTGCCGCTTACCACTGCAATTACTAAAATGACAATAAAAAATAAAGCCACCATCAGCAATATCCGTAAAGACCACTGAAAGCTTTTCCAACGCATGGCACTTGCTGTTTGAAATATTTGTGTTTCCTGTTTCATGAAGGCCGTAAAGATAGTTAACTTCAATTCCTGTAGCAGAGATGCAGTCTTTAATTTGTTCTTTCGTTTTATAAAATCATCCCACTTAACATGGGCTTAACCATGTGACGGTGTAGATATATCTGTTTAATATGAACTTTGCCTGATATGCGGTCAACAACATTGAGATGGATAATGCTTGGTTGCAGTCTCATTATTTCCCTGATATTAATTTTCCAGTTGTACTGGTTGAAAAGGGTGTATAATTTAGAAGAGCAGCAATTTAATTACAGCGTATTAAAAACAATCAGGGGCCTTTTCAGCGATATGGATATTGCTGATGATCCCAGGCAACAGATAAAGCAGATAGTGGAATCAACAGATGCAAATACCTACATGGTAAAAGTAGACTCCATCCCTCCAAAAGACACCCTGCAATTTTACTTAAGCAATGAGTTTGAAGATTTTGATGTGTGGACGGATTGTAATGTGGCCGCCTTCAGCAGCGATAAACAGGGTTTTATTTACCAGTATTATTTATCCACTGCAGCCTCAAGGTATCCACAGGTAAGCAGCACAGGAATTCCTGTAATTAAAAAAAATTATGATTACCTCTTGCTTTATTTCCCCCACCGGGGCAAATACATTATTCAGGAAATGTTTTTCTGGATTGTAACGGCAGTGCTGCTGCTGCTGGTACTGATAGGGCTTTCCATCAGCCTGCTGTATTTGTACCGGCAAAAGTTTTTGAACGAACTGCAGAAAGATTTTGTCAATAACTTTACCCATGAATTTAAGACTCCGCTGGCTGTGATGAAAATTGCCAGCGATGTGCTGGTGCAGCCGGGCATTGCCAATAACCCTGCAAGGTTGATAAAATATGGTAATGTTATAAAAGAACAAACCGAGCATTTGCAAAACCAGGTGGAACGTTTATTAAAAACTGCTGCCAGCGAAAATAAAAAACTCATCATTAAAAAAGAAGCCTGCCAGCTGAATGACGTTATTCAAAGTGCTATTGACCAGATAGAACCCTTTATCAGCAACCGGGATGCTGTGGTAGATTTTATACCGGATGAAAATGAGCCGGTGATATTTGCAGACAAAGCACACCTGCAGCTGGTAATTATTAACCTGGTGGAGAATGCTATTAAATACAGCATTAATCAACCGCATATCATCATAGAATTGCAGGATTGCGACAACGATTTTTATTCCATATCAGTAAAGGATAATGGTATTGGTATAGAAGAAAAGAATATCAAATTTTTGTTTAAAAAATTTTACCGGGTGCCTACCGGTAATGTACACAATGTAACAGGGTTTGGACTTGGATTGAATTTTGTAAAGAAAGTAATTGATGCCCACGATGGCAAGGTCATTATCAACAGTGTGGTTGGCATAGGCACAGAATTTAAAATACATTTACCTAAAAAATAAACTCATCATGCAAAGCAAAGCAAAAGTATTATTAGCCGAAGACGATGCATCGCTGGCATTTGTAATAAAAGATAACCTGGAAGAAGAAGGGTACGAAGTGGTGTGGTGTGCAGACGGAGAAAGTGCCTGGCAAACATTTGTAAAAGGCAGTTTTAGTATCTGCCTGCTGGATGTAATGATGCCGGTAAAGGATGGTTTTACTTTGGCAAAAAAAATTAGGCAAAAAAGTGACATGGTACCCATACTTTTTTTAACGGCTAAATCACTGGAGCAGGATAAGCTAGATGGTTTTAAGGCAGGTGGTGATGACTACATTACCAAGCCCTTCAACATGAAAGAACTGCTGATGCGGATGGAGGTTTTTTTAAGAAGGACAAAAAAGATGCACTCCGAACAGGTGCAGGAATATAAATTGGGTAAGCTGCGTTTTTCTTTTACCGATCTAAAAATGTATGACGGCAAAGAAGAAGTTTCTTTAACACAACGGGAAGCCGACCTGCTGAAATTCTTTTGTGAGCATCCCAATAAAGTTTTAAAAAGAGAAGAAGTATTGCTGAGTGTGTGGGGAAAAGATGATTATTTTTTAGGCCGCAGCATGGATGTTTTTATTACCCGGCTGCGTAAACATTTTAAAGCTGACCCATCTGTATTGCTGGAAACCATTCATGGCATTGGGTTTAGGCTGAATATATAAAACAGTTTTAAAACCTCGGTGGGCAAGGCGTTCCTTTCATACGAAAATCTTCATCACACCTGTCTTCACTTTTAATTCCAGTGGGCGTTAATTTTTCCCAAATAAAAGCACCCTCTCCACTGCCGGCACTTCGGCTGAAACCAAGCTTGCTGATGGTAGCATCATAAGCCAATCCAATTCTTGCCCTGCTGGTTTCATTCTCTCTTCTGTCAAAAAGATCAAGGCTTAATGTTACTGCAAATGCATCGCCGTTTTGAAAATTCACATTGCCTCGGTACCAGGCGCCAATGCCCACTCTTGCATCTTTGTACTCACAACCAAAACTGATAGAATTACTTTTTTGCTGCTGGTAGTAAATGATACTGGGCAAAAAATAACGGTCGCCTGTTTCATCCAAATCTAATTTGTACCTCACATAACCAAACCATTGCCTTGGCAATTTACTGTAGATGTTGGAAGTAAGCGATTCATCCGGCTGGTTGATATGATGTGCCCCGCCGCCAATCATCCAGCTATCACCGTAATACAATAAAAAGCCTGCTCCAAAATCAGCAAAATATTTATTGTTGTTCAGCGGCCTGTCTGCAGCAGAAACAGAACCCGGGACAACACCCGTGTTATCTATCTGGTCGCTGAAATAAAGTTTGTCGTAGTTTACACTCCTGTTGCCAACACCGGCCTGCAAACCCAGGTGCAGCCTTGCATTCTGAAGACATAGCCCGTAAGAATAAATAGCACTGAAACTTGTTTTGTTGATGTATCCTTCTTTTGAATTGGATAATAAAAGCCCCACACCACCATGCAGATTTTTTATGTACCTGTCTGCACCCACTGCTGCAAACTCCATGTTGGAAGGAACATTTATCCAGTGGCGTTTATACGTTGCCGTAAAACGAAGATCCATTTCTCCTGTGCCTGCGGTGGCAGGATTTAATGATAAAGGGGAGTTAAAGGCATGGGTAAAAAATGGATCCTGTCCTGCAGTTATCAACTGCAGCAGCACAAAACCCATCATGATTAAAAATCGTTTCATTACATCAAAAATTAAGCCCCCTCCGACTCCCCCAAAGGGGGAGAGCAAAGAAGCAGTAGGCAAATTAAAACCCTATTTCACCACCGTAATTGTTCCGGCCTTTTTATATTTTCCTTCGCCGGGATAAATCATTCCAATCCATTCTGTACCATTTTTAAATTTGGCATCTATCCGCCACACATACACATCCTGCTGCACCAGTATCCCTTTGTATCTTCCATCCCATGCCTGGCTGGGGGCACCTTCTGCATTAATGCCTGTGGTTTGAAAAATCAATTCTCCCCAGGTGGTAAATATCTGCAGGCGGTATTGCTGCAGCCCTTTTCCTTTTGGTAAAAATTCTCTAAGGTTACTTTGAATACAACCAGGGCAAATTGCATTGGGTACATACAGATATCCGGGAAATCCATCAATCCTTGCTATCCTGATCATCGTGTCAGGGCAGTTTGTGCTGGTGTCTAATACAACCAGCTGAACAGGGTAGCTGCCGGTATCACTGTATTGATGCATTACATCACGGGTGCTGGCAAAAGAGCCATCCCCCAAATTCCATTGATAAAAATAACGGCTACTGTTTGGCGTTAGGTTATTAAAACTAAAAGTATAATTGGGTATTGTAATCACCGGCGAAGGACTGATGAAAAAATCAGTGGCAGGTGGCACTTTAGCAGTGATCAAATTTACTTTCACCAAAGAATCTTTACAGCCCAATCCATTATCAGTAACCAGTTTCACTGTGTAAGGCGTAAGGCGGGGTGCAAACAATTTGAATGGATTAACCTCTGTGCTGGTGGTACCGTCACTAAAACTCCACCCATTATTACTGCCGCCTGTGGTCAGGTTAAAGAACTGCACCCTTGCTGTATCGCAGGTAAGGGTATCGCTTACATTAAAACCAGCAACAGGCTTTACAGATATTTTTACCAACTGGCTTAATGTGTCTTTACAAACAGCATCGCTGGCAACTAAAGTAATAAGGTACTGGCCTTGTATATTGTACAAATGTGTTGGGCTGGTTAAAGCACTGTTAGCAGAATTATCCCCCCAATCCCACTGGTAAAAATTAGCACCTGTACTTTGGTTGCTGGTGCCAATATTTAATATTCCTGTACATCCCAATGTATCGCTTAGTTTAAAAATCGCTTTGGGTCTTGCTCTGGAAATAAAATTAATGGTAAATGTATCTGGTTTGCATCCATAAATATTATCCGCAATCAATGTGATGTTGTAAGACGTTGATGGCGCTGTGATGGTAAGTGTTGGATTGGTAGTAGTATCAGTCAACACCCCATTTACAAACCATTTATAATTCGTAGTATATTTGGATGCGTCTGTTACAGAAGCAATAAATGGCACACAGGTAGTTGGATTGCCAATACTAAATTGTGCTGTGGCGGATGGGCTCATTTGCAATACTGCAGTGGCGGTATCACTGCAACCAACCGTGTTGGAAGCAATCAATAAAGTAGTAAATGTTCTTGGCAAAATGGCTCCCGCAGGTACTGTATATCGATGGGTAAAATTGCCCGTAGTTGCCAGTTGTAAATTATCTACAATCCACCGGTAATTCACTGGCCCATTATCATTAAAGGTGGTGGTATTAATGTAAGAAACTGTTGTATCAATTTTACAAATAGTCAAATCAGTTGGTGTAAAAGACGCAACAGGCGTGCCTCTCGCAGTAAAGTTGACAGTGGTGCTGTCTTTACAACCCAACGCATTTTCAGCAATTAATTTTGCAGAGAAAGTTCCCGGTTTATTAAATAAATACTGAGCAGTAACTCCATTCACAATAATTAAAGAGGGGCTAACCGTGCTGTCAAAAATATACCAGGTGGCCATTTCATTAATGAGGCCCGTTGCTGTTAGATCCAGTTTAAAAGGTGCACAATTTTTAGCAGTAATATTTGACTGAACCGACACATTTGGTTTTATCAAAACAGTGATGGGTCTGACTAACGTATCGTAACACACCAGTCCGGAATTGTTTGTTCGTTCAGCCCTTAGATAGATTGTATAGTTGCCTGCCAGGGCATATAAATGTGTTGGGTTAAGTCCGGTACTCGTTTGCCCATCTCCCCAAAACCAGCGGTAACTATTGGCATTGCTGGATGTGTTGTTTACTTTGATGGTATCACCCAAACAATATACATCGGCACTGGCGGTGAAAGCGGCTACTGGTTTCAGGTAGACTGTTATTTTCCTGAACACAGTGGTATCACTGCAGCCGTTGGTAATATCAATCTTTACATTAAAAGTACCACTGTCGGTATAAGTATGCGTTACCACCACTTCATTATTATTAGTAACAATCGTGGCCGAGCCATCACCAAAATCCCAGGTGTAACTGGTGGCGCCGCTGGTACTGTTGATAAAGCCAACCGTGTGTGGCGAGCAACCAAACAGGTCACTGCCATTAATATTTATTTGTGGAATAATGATGTTCGGTGCAATGCGGATGTCAATTGCCTGTGTATCCCTGCCACACTCGTTTACAGCAATCATTTGTATGGTAACGGTGTCTATTGCAGTCCCCGTATTGTAGGTATAATTTAATGGCCCGTTGGTAAAAGTGGTATCCTTATCCCCATTACCAAAGTCCCAGTAATAAGTATTGTTATTGCCCGGTGAAGTATTATTTATCTGTACCGTAAAAGGTGAACATCCAAAAGTAGATACCACACCAAATCTTGCTTTTGGTTTCGATTTAATTCTTACGCTATCTCTCCACAAAGTAGTATCACAGCCATTGTAAGCCTTTAGTGAAATTTGATAAGTTGTATCAATAAAGAAAGGACTGCTGTTAAAAGTAACTGTGCCGGGCTGTGGCAATGTGCTCGTGATACCATTTCCAAAATCCCAAAAAAACTGGATGTTGTTATTAATGGCGCTGGAGATATTATTGAAAGAAGCAGTGACAGGTCCGCAGCCACCAAAAGTATCTTTAGTAAATTTTGCTGCAGAAGCCGCTGTGGTAATGAACTGCACAGAAAGATTATCCGGCAAACATCCATACTGGCTGGTAGTAATTAATTTTATTACCACAGTATCATCTGCATTCGGCATAATATAACCGGGGAATAAACCAGTGTTGTTGGTTCCAATAGATACATTATCTGCAAACCATTGATACTGCCCATTCCTGTCGGGGAAAGGAGTAACAGTAATAACTGTACTTAAATCAAATGGGATACAGCCCACCGTTCGGCTGCCGGTAAATTGTGCAACCGAATTTTGCCTTAAAGTAATTTTTACCGGCACACTAAAACTTCCCTGTGTGCCAAAACATAAAGTGGTATAAGCAACCCTTCTGTAAAATGTGGTGGTATCTAAAACCGGTGGTGTAAAATCCAATGATGTGGCATTCAAAATATCAGTCCATGTTAAACTGTCCAGGCTTTGCTGCCATTGATATGCAGGCGTGCCGTCTCCTCCGGTTGCTGCTGTCCCGTTAATAATTCCAGGTTGTGTATTAATACAAATAGATTGATTGGGGCTGATGATATTATTGCTGATGGCATCTTTCACTGTAACGGTTATGGTGTCTTTCGCAATGCAGGGGCCTGCACCAAAAATATAAATCAAATCATATACTCCGGGTGTGGATGTAGTAAAGTCGCCGGCCGCAGTAATGAAAGAAGAACCTGACCACGAGCCTCCTGCCGGGGTAGCCGTAAAAGTGAGCAGGGTATTATTTTGACAAATAGTGGTATCGTTTCCTGCATTTGCTATAGGCGGTTCTATTACTTCTATAGACGAGGCTGAAGTTCCCGTACCGCATTCATTGGTTACAATTAATTGTATTGGCTGGATGCCAGTTTGAATATAACTGATTGCCCCGGGAACTGCAGCAGCAGAAGCAGCAGGCGAGCCATTGGTAAATGACCAGTCGTATTGCAATGCACTGTCTGCATAGCAGGGTGATACTGTTGCCGATGGTAAAAAACTGGTATTGACACAAATATTACTAAATGGGCCGATAGAAACCTTGGGCCTTCCTTTCACTGTAAAAGTATCCGTCTTTATTCCCGGAGAGCAGGAACCTCCAGAGCCAATGGCTGTCACCGTTAGTGTAATGGCATATTTGCCCGGTGCATCAAATCGTATATCAGCATTGGTGCTGGTACTGCTGGTACCATTGATAAAACTGTAATTGGTGGTGGTGCTGTTGCCACATCCAAGAGGGTCCAGGTAATCAACTGCCCATTTGTAACTATCGCCAAGGCATAGCCCGGTAGGAGAAGTATTGATAATGCTGGTATTTCCTGAGAGACAAACTGATTTTTCACTCATGGTAAAAGAAGCAACAGGAGGGTTTCTTACACAAATCGTTTGCACCGTACTGTCAATACCACAGCGCTGATTAAAGATATACAACTTAACAGTGTAGGTGCCGGTAGCAGTAAAAGTTACATTTAAAGAATTGCTGCCAGGTGTCCACACAAAACCATTTAATGGATTGCCATTGACAGAACCCAGGGCTCCACTGGTAATATTGTACCCTGTTGAAGGTGATATATCCCACACCACTGTGGCGGTATTTTCGCAAGTAGATCCCCCGCCGCCAGTAGAAGTAACAATGCCGCCGGGTAAGGAGGTGCTTCTTATATTGGTAGAACTGCCGGTGCAAACAGTATTGCTTGGACTTACAATAAATCTTGCTCTCGGCTTGCCGGAGACATAAATCGGGATAACACTTACACTGGTTATATCACAGGGGTTTTCAATGGTAAGGGTGGCATTGTAAGAGTTATTAAATGAAATAGTTCCATTGCTGCTGGTAGTACCACAGGAGGAGAAAAAAAACGCATGCGCTACCGTATCTGGCGGAGGATGGGTAAATACCAGTGGAGCAGTTCCATCATTTACAGTAATGGTATAGGTAGTGCCTGGTGCATTGTTCTGAAATCCTGTAATCACAAAACGAAGGGAATCAGGTGCACAAATATTGGTATTGCCCAGGCTGCTGAAACCGCCTGCAGGATTGGTTCCCAGGAAAACTGTATATTTTTTTATCCCGATACAACCAGTTGGACCAATAACCTGTACTGTTAATATTCTTGAACCGATACCGTAGATGTGTTGTATTATATCCCCTGCCGGCCAGGAAGAAAACGTAGAGTCAACCGAACCATCTCCCCAATTGATTGTGTAAGAAACATTGCTGCCAATGGTAGTGGATTGATTGATAAATTTAAAAAGATAAGAAGCTGTATTAGTACATACTTTAAAAGTGGATAAAGCCGGAATATAAGTAACCCCAGCGTCAGCATTGCCAATTGTGGCATCTGGTATTTTTCTTATTGTTACCGGTTTTATCAAAGAATCTTTACAGCCATAAAAATTAGTAGCCACCAGTTTTACATTAAACACCTGGCTGCCCGAAGGACCTACTGCTGTTAAAAATTGATGTGTTGGACTTGCTGCACCCGATGCAGTTCCATCATCAAAATTCCATTTATAAATATTGCTGAGCCCGGTGGAATTATTGCTGAACACAATCGGAATATTACCACAAACATCATCCGGAGAAAAATTATAATCCACCACCGGCTTTATATCAGACACCCTTACATAGATGTACATTGAATCGCTGTTGAGGCCATTTGAAATTGTTTGGAGGGTGGTATCAATCCCGTTTGTATTATAGGTAATTGTTTGCACTGCTGAAGTAATGCTTGAAGCAGGTGTACCTAAATCAAAACGCCATGCAATAGAACTGAAACCGAATGCAGTGGTTTCATAAATTAGCGAACTGCCCTTGCATACATTTATAGTATCCCCCTGCGCCACAGTACGGCCATTTACCTTCATGCCGGGAAACAACTGTGCGGAAGCTTTTTCGGATATGAGCTGAAATAATAAAAACAATAAAACACCGCAGCAATATTTCATTTGATTCAATAATTACAATTTGGCTGCTGATAAAAGCAGTGTTAACAGCCTGAATATAGTTGAGTTTTTAAATATACAAAAATATTCAGCCGCTCATGATAACAGGGATTGATAATATTGAATCCCTCTCCAGCTTTTATAAAAAAAATAAAATTTACTGATTGTTTCTTACAACAAAACGTAATACTGTACAGATACGTTTGTTTTGGTAAACGATGTATAGCATGGCAAAAAAAATGCCACTATTGATTATTTTGAAAGGTTAAAGACTTGTTGATAGTGAGGTTGTAAAAGAGGCATCGTAAAACACAAATATACAACGCATCATTTAAAATAAAAGCCCGGCTACCATTACGGTGCCTGGGCTTTTATTATTGTATCTTTTACCTGTTACTTTTTTTAGAAGAACAACATTAAAACTGAAAGTATATAAATGAACTGCTGCTCTCCTGGCTTAATATCAGCAACAGCAACAATACTGACCAAATAATTCCCAGCAGCCACCAGGGAATTTTGTACGCCACGTCCAATACTTTAGTGTTACGCATCAGCCACTGAACAATTATCATTATAAATATAATTACTGCTACTTTAATGATAGCAAGTGTGGTAAGCAATGGTTCACCCTTGTGCATTCCAAACATCGATTTAAAAATATCAGCTGCTTTTGTAAAAGTATTGGCCCGAAAAAATACCCAGGTAATATTGATTAAGAAAAAAGTAAACAATGCATACAAAAATCCAGTAACCGTTTTTTGTGCAGACGAAGTCATTGCAGTAATCTTTCCTGTTTTATCATTTACTATTTTTTCTACCCACAAATAAAAACCATGAAGGCCACCCCACACCACAAAAGTCCAGTTGGCACCATGCCACAAGCCGCCAATCAGCATGGTAAGCATAAGGTTGATATAAGTCCTGATTTTTCCACTTTGATTACCCCCCAATGGAATGTATAAATAATCTCTCAGCCATGAGGATAAAGTGATATGCCAGCGCCGCCAAAAATCGGAAAAGCCAATAGCGGCATACGGATAATTAAAATTTTGCGGCAGCACAAAACCCAGGCACAGCGCCACTCCTATGGCACAAGTTGAGTAGCCTGCAAAGTCAAAAAATATTTGTCCGCAAAAAGCCAGCACACCAGTCCATGCATCCAAAGCGGCTACTGTTGTGTGTGAGCCAAACATATCATTGGCAGGAGCCGCCAGCATACTGTCTGCCAGTACCACTTTCATAAACAACCCCAATGACAGCAACAGCAATCCATCCATCAATTGTTTTTTTGTGGCGCTGTGTTCTGTTTCAAACTGCGGCACCAACTGTGGCGGACGAACAATGGGCCCTGCCACCAGGTGAGGAAAGAAGGTAACAAACAAAGAGAAATCGAGCATGCTTTTTACGGGCTCACTTCTTTTGTGGTACATATCAATGGTGTAGCAGAGGGTGGTGAAGGTGTAAAAAGAAATACCGGCTGGCAAAATAATATTTGGCTTTGCAGGGTGAAAATTTGCACCCAGTAAATTTATTAAGCTTGTAAAATTTTCTAATAAAAACCCGCCGTATTTAAAAAAACAAAGCATACCCAAATTGCCTATCAAACTTACTACCAGCAGCAATCTTTTTTTTGCTACATTTTGTTGTGTGTACAATGCCCGTCCTACAAAAAAGTCAACCACGGTAGAAAGCCACAGCAGCAAAATAAATGGTGGGTTCCAGGCCGCATAAAAAATATAACTGGCCAGCAGCAGGTTTATCTTTTTTGTTTTCCAGCTGAAGGGAAGGTTATGCAGGATGAGAATGATGATAAAAAAAACGATGAAGGTGTAAGAGTTAAATACCATGATTAAGTAGTTATTGGCTGAATAATTAATTTACTGATGCAGCAGGTTTAGCAAACTTCCATCCCTTTTCTTCGCTAATTATTTTAATGAACCCTGCAGTAAATTCCTTTGCTTGTGATAAACTTAAATGCGAATTTTCGGGACATATAAAATGATTTAAAGAAGGATAATCTTCAAAATGAATTCCAGGACAATTTGTAACGGCCAGCAACCTGTCCCAATATTTTTCCCTTGGAAAACCCATCTTTTCAGCCATGTGATAATCACCGCTCGATGGGGTTCTTACAAATAATACCTTCCCTCCTCTTGCCTTTATTTTATCAACAGCAGTTTTTACCACCGTAAATATGGAATCGAGTCTTGCACCAGATACAGGAGGTTCCTTGTTTGCCCTTCCAAAAAATGACCAGATGTTTTTTACAATATTCTGGAGAGCCGTATCTGATGAAAATTTATCTGTCATGTATTCCTGCCGGTTAAATTTCACTCTCCCAAAATCGGGTGGAAACCCTTTAAAATTTTGTACCCCCGGCCGGTCTTTGATGGGTATTTTTTCTAACATCGCACCTAATGAAAGCCACTCTTTATCTAAAAAAACAAATTGTGATTCCAGTACATGGTTAATTTGAAAACTTGCCCGTTGGGCTGGTGTTTGTTCTTTATAATATTTTATATTTTCTAACGGCCTCCTGTCACTTCCTGTAGGGGCAAAAAATAACCCCTCTGTTACATCCACCACCAACTTTCCTTTGAAATTTTTATCCTCTGCAAGATGCTGGAGTACAGGAATGGGGCTGCTTCCCACACAAGCCAATTGAATGGCATGGTCGCCGGTGATGTTTTGCCAATCATCAATATCCAAATCAAATTTAATCCTGGATGATCCGATAAAAACGGTGGCTTTATCCAATGGCTCATACACCATCTCCCTGTTATTTGCCCACAAAGCAGGATCATCGTAGTAGAAGGTTTCAAATCCTTTATTACGCAGATATACTTCCCAGCTAATAATAGAGGCAGTAACAATAAGCAGCATCAATAAAGCCGCTTTTGAAAAATTAGCAGTTGGCATTTTGTAAAGTTTTGATAAAAGAAAAAATGTATAGTTGATTGATTATTCCTAAACAGAACGATGAATTTTCATTGGTATGCGGACTTTAATTGGCACTGCTATTCACACATCACTATTAAACTTATTGCAAAAAATCCAGAATTAGCTAACACAGGGAGAAGGGATTATTATAGATTTGTTTATGATTAATAATTTGAAGATATAATATTTGTAGGATATCTAATGACTTAATTATTACGTGGTAAAATAAAATTGTGTTTACAAAAAGAAACTATTGAATCGTTACCAGTAAAAGGTTTGAGAAAATGCAGAATATAGCGTTTTAAAATCCAAGGTTAAAGCCACTTATTAGTTGGTGATAATAACAAAAAAAAGCCCAGGAAAATAATGGCTTACCTGAATGATGACGCATTATTTTATTACCCCTAACTCTTTCCCTACTTTACTAAAAGCTGCAATCGCTTTATCCAGCTGCTGCACATCATGAGCGGCACTCAGCTGCACTCTTATCCTTGCCTGCCCTTTTGCCACTACAGGAAAGAAAAAGCCAATTACATAAATACCTTCTTCTAATAATTTAGCGGAAAAATTTTGTGCCACTGCTGCTTCGTACAGCATGATGGGAACAATGGGATGTTCACCCGGTTTGATATCAAAACCAGCTTCCGTCATTTTAGTACGGAAGTAGTTGGTGTTGAAAGCCAGTTTATCTCTTAGTTCCGTTGTTTCACTCAGCATGTCGAGCACTGCAATGGAAGCTCCTACAATGCTGGGTGCTACTGTGTTTGAAAAAAGATAAGGCCTGCTTCTCTGGCGAAGCATTTCAATAATTTCTTTTCTTCCGGAGGTAAAGCCGCCACTTGCTCCACCCAATGCTTTGCCCAGTGTGCCGGTAATAATATCTATCCTGCCCATTACGCCACGGTACTCATGTGTGCCACGCCCTGTCTTACCCAGGAAGCCCGAAGAATGACATTCATCAATCATTACAATGGCATCGTATTGATCTGCCAAATCGCAAATTTTATCCAACTGAGCAATGGTACCATCCATGCTGAAAGAACCATCCGTAACAATAACCCGGCTACGCAAATGAGCAGCCTCTTTGAGTTTTGCTTCCAGGTCTTCCATATTATTGTGATCATAACGGTAACGCTGAGCCTTGCACAACCTTACCCCGTCAATAATACTGGCATGGTTGAGTGCATCACTGATGATGGCATCCTGCTCGTTGAACAAAGGTTCAAACACACCGCCATTGGCATCAAAGGCAGCGGCGTATAAAATGGTATCTTCTGTTCCTAAAAAATCGGCAATCTTTTTCTCCAGCTCTTTATGTATATCCTGTGTGCCGCAGATAAAACGTACGCTGCTCATACCATAGCCACGGTGGTCAATGTATTTTTTTGCGGCCGCAATTACTTTGGGGTGAGCCGAAAGGCCGAGGTAGTTGTTGGCACAAAAGTTAAGTACATTTCTTCCGCCTACAATGATCTCTGCACCCTGCTCACTGGTGATGATGCGTTCCTTTTTTATCAGCCCGGCTGCATCAATATCTTTCAGTTCGTCTGCAATACGATTTACAAATTGATTATTCATATTCAATAAGTTGATGAATACAAAAATAGGCAGCTAATAATTTACTTCTTAAACTAATTGTTATCAAACTTTAACATCTGTTTTTTTTAACTGTAACTTTTTACCTTTACTTTCGTTATTACCTTAAGAAGCTGTTTGAGTTAATTAAATTTTTTACCCATTAAGTTAAGCATTGCTATATAAACAAAACTGATAGCAGATTCTTTAGTTCTTTCGTAGTCCATTACTAATCTTCTAAAGTTTAATAGCCATGCGAAGATTCTT
>JANLQY010000002.1:0-15631 GCA_031368105.1 Chitinophagaceae bacterium | reverse complement strand
CCCACGGCTTTCTTTATTAAATAAATTCTGATCCAGCTGAAGCCATAAAAAAGGCAGGTTGTGGGGACTATTGTTTTTATAAGTGATAATAACGGTGCCCTTTATTTCATTCGTAATATCATTGAGAGAAGCCGTGATTTGATAATCGGCTTTGTTTTGCCAGTAGCCAACATTGGGGCTGCCATCAGCACTCCTGGTAATGGTACCACCGGTTGGATAAAACAACGGGGAGAACAGGTTTTTAGCAATATATTTTGTGTCGAAAGAATCTGCAATTTGAGCGGAGAGTGATGCAATCGAAAAAAGAAAAGAAGAAACTACCAATAACTTTTTATACATAGAATGCCTTTAGTTGCCGAAGATACTTGAAAACATTTGCAGCACAAATGCCTGTCACTTATTTCCATTCTTTTAACAATTTTCTTCCGTCTGATTTAATAGTTTCGTCATCTTCTGTTTTGTTTGGCAGCAGCAGCATCGCATTCAGAATGCTGATGGCTTTATCTTTCTGTCCATTTTTTTTGTATGCCCTTGCCATTTCATAATTGTTTAAAATAAATCCCCCGGCAATGATTTTTGCTTTTTCAAATGCCGCAATAGATTCTTTCATGGTTGCTTTTGGCAGGCCACCAAACAACAGTTTTACGGCTGCCTTTTCAATCATGTTCAGGTTGCTGATTTCATAATGCCACCTGCCCAGCACATGCCATGCCTTGTAGTTAAGTGGATCATTTTTAATAGCAAGGTCAACATACTTTTTTATTTCTTTTGCTGCAGTGATTTTCTCTTTACCGCTTTTTTCCAATGAGGTACGGCCAAGGGCAATGGCCATCACACAGTTGGCTTCAGAATTATTTGGATTGATTCGTAATGCAATGCCGGCATAGGTTTTAGCAGCTTCATAATAAAATCCCCTTCTCTTTTCTGTAGATTCCCGTTTGCCAATGCGGCTGCAGAGTTCGCTGCATTTATTCAATGCATAAATATTTAGGGGATGAAGTTCGAGTGCTGCTTCAAATTTTTCAAAAGCCCCTTTTTCATTCATAGCTGCTTCCAGCCTGTCTGCTTCTTTAATAATGGATGCTGCATCCTGTGCGGAGATGGAGAAGGTAAACAACAAAGAAAATACACAGGTGAGAAACTCTTTCATAGTTTAATATTCTTTTTTAAAAGAGACGCCAACAATACCATTGAAATTCTTAATGGGCACTGATAATTTTTTAATGCTGATGCTCACTGATTTTATCCTGCTGTCATGCTCCTGTATTTTATCGGCAAGATCCTGCACCAATGTTTCAAGCAGGGCAGTTGGCTGCTTCATTCTGCTTTCGATGATTTGATATACTACCGCATAATCCACCGTCTGCTCCAGCTTTGTAATGGCACCGGGTATATCTGCCACCACATCCACATCCATTTCAAAATTATTGCCTGTCTTTTTTTCTTCTTCATACAAACCATGATAGGCGAAAAACTTAAGGTTGTGGAGATGGATGGTAAGCATTTGATTTTTCTATTGATGAATTGCTTTATTGTTAAATTGTTAAAACGGTTGCAAATACAAACTGATCACGGATAACTCATCACTGAATTAATGCAAACCTTTTTCACTTAAATACCTTTCTGCATCCAGTGCCGCCATACAGCCACTGCCAGCAGCGGTTACAGCCTGGCGGTAAATTTTATCCTGCACATCGCCTGATGCAAAGACGGCTTCCATATTTGTTTTGCTGCTGCCGGGAATAGTTTTAATGTAGCCTGCTTCATCCATGTCCAGCCAGCCTTTAAAAATATCACTGTTGGGCTGATGGCCGATAGCAACAAAAAAAGCGCTGACCGGCAATTCGATTTTTTCACCGGTCTCATTATTTTTTATTCTTACCGCTTCTACTTTTTTATCTCCCAATATTTCGTCTGTTTCGCTGTGCCAGTAAATGGTAATATTTTTTGTATCAATTACCCGTTGCTGCATAATTTTGCTGGCTCTCATTTCTCCCCTCCTCACAATCATGTGTACATGACTACAAATTTTAGATAAATACAAAGCTTCTTCCGCAGCAGTATCTCCTGCACCTACAATAGCCACTTCTTTTCCTTTAAAGAAAAAACCATCGCAAACTGCACAGGCACTTACCCCGTAGCCGTTTAATCTTTGTTCACTTTCCAGCCCCAGCCATTTGGCAGATGCTCCTGTTGAAATAATTACGGCATCCGTCTGTATCCATTTTTCTTCATCTATCTCTACCTTGTATGGCCTTGTTGAAAAATCAACTTTTGTGGCCAGTCCATACCTGATATCTGTCCCCATCCGCTTTGCCTGGTTTTCAAAATGTACCATCATATCCGGCCCCTGGATACCATCCGGATAGCCGGGATAATTTTCTACTTCTGTTGTAATGGTCAACTGTCCGCCAGGCTGTATACCCTGGTATAAAACTGGGTTAAGCCCTGCCCTGCTGGCATAAATAGCCGCTGTGTAACCCGCCGGCCCCGATCCTATTATTAAGCAATGTACTTTTTCTACTGTGCTGTTTTCCATATCTGTTCCTGGTAATTTTTGTGTGGCGAAATTAAGCAATCTGTTCCTGAAGAAAGGACTGAAATTTTTTATTAACGTTTGAGATAAACAATAAACAAATTCCGCCGGTAATGCTGAATCGTTTAAAATTGAAAGATAAATTAAATGGTTTTATCGTGGCACTATGATGGTTTTATAAAATGCGGCATAGCCATAGAAAGCCCCCAGGGCTCCATTACTAATATTGCCAATCACTTTTCCCGGTTGGGCAAAAGGATTACCGATACTTTGATAAGCAAATTCCCAAGTGTTCCAAAATGAATAAGTGGATTTGTCAATATTGCACAATTTGAAGGTAATGGTATCGCCACGGTTAAAGAAATTTTCATCCTGCGGTACCGGGTTATTCCTGTCAATACCCGGCTGCACCTGCACCTCATAAGTGCTGCCGTCAATTACCTGGTCATCAAACACAGAATTTTCTCCAGGTAAAAATGGCGCTGAATTTTTCTTTGTAAAATACCGTACATAATTACCCAGCCCCGGCGGATCAGTAGCCTTAATCATCAATATAATCCGGGTGGTATCTTCTGTTTGAAACGGCGCTTTCCTCCACCACAATGAATCTGGTTTTTTAGCAAGAATAGGAATTGTAGTGCTGGCATTGTATTCCTTTTGTGCAGCAATTATTTTTAATGAATAGGCTTTATTAAACTCACCGGTAAAGGCGGTGGCCAAATTTGCAGAGTCGATACCATAATAGAAAAGATTGATTCCAGCAAAAGGTGAATAACTGTATTCTTTCAACTGGTGCGTAAGGGTGCCGTTAGAAATAGTAACCACGGCATCATGGACAAATGTATTGGCCAGCACAGCTGTACTGATACTGCTGAAATAATTCAGGCTTTTTGTAAGCACTACCATTGGCGGCTGCCCATTTTCAATATTGGCATCCACCACTAGTACATCTGCGGATTCTTTTAAATTGAAATTGATATTCTTTTCGCAACTCAATAAGGTACATACTAAGAATAAACCACCAACTATTTTCTTCATGTTGTAAAATTAACTTGCTTTAAACAAAGAAAAAAAAGAATGGTTGCAGCTTTATAAAAAAGTGTCTAATATAAAATTTATAAGTGATTTTGATATAACCTTAAATCAACTGAATAAATAAAATCTTAGTTTTATGGAAAATGAAGATTATAAAAAATATTATAACTCAAATTATAGTTCCATTAGTGATATTTTGTGCAATACCCTACAATGCCCAATCACAAAATTTTAGCCAAGATAAGAATATAGAGATAAAAGTAGAAGTAAAATATATTGATTCAGAATATTTAATGATCCCAAAACTCATTGTACTTTCAAAAGATACGATACAAATTCCCAAAGAAATATTCTATAATATAGAAACGGATGATTTAGCTGATTGCACATTTTATTTGCAAAAGCAACTTAAAAAGTGCTATGCCCATTTGTATGTTGATGCATTAAGAGAAAGACCTTTTAGTAATGATGCTTTTACATTAAAAGATTTTAAAAAAGGAGATGTTATGGCTGACACTATTTACTTAAAGGATTATTGTCCACTTGAAATTGGTGACTACGAAATAATGATTAAGTTTTATTATTTTTTTAAAGGTAACCGGCAGCCTATTTATTCAGATGAATTCAAATTCCAAGTTAAATTCCCCCCTAAAAACTCATCCTTTGAATAATTACAATTAATAATCCCCATAAAAAATCCCCGATGAAAAATCACCGGGGAGTACCTTACTTATATTCAAAATATTTTAACCTAAATATGCTTTTAAAGCGCCGCTGTACCTTGCTTTTTGCAAACGCTTAATGGCTCTTTCTTTTATCTGGCGGATACGCTCTTTTGTCAAATCGTATTTTTGCCCGATCTGTTCAATCGTTACACCATTCTCTCCATCCAAACCAAAATAAGCATTTACAATTTCTGCTTCTCTTGGGCTCAATGATTTTAATACACGGCGTATTTCGTTTCTCAATGAATCATGCATTACATCTTCGTCTGTTTCGCTGGCACCTTTCAATAAATCTCCCATTGCCACATCTTCTGCTTCATGCACAGGTGCATCCAGTGAAGAGTGACGGGTATTGCTTTGGAAAATATTGTTGATCTCTGTTTCACTCATTTCCAGCAACTCTGCCAGTTCTTCTGTTGAAGGTTCTCTTTCATGCTCTTGCTCAAAAGCCATATAAGCTTTGTTGGCTTTATTGTAAGTACCAATTTTGTTTTGTGGTAACCGTACCAACCTGCCCTGCTCAGCCAATGCCTGCAAAATAGACTGGCGTATCCACCAAACAGCATAAGAAATAAATTTAAACCCTTTTGTTTCATCAAAACGCTGGGCAGCTTTTATCAAACCCAGGTTACCTTCATTGATCAGATCACTTAAGGAAAGACCCTGGTGCTGGTATTGCTTGGCTACCGACACCACAAAACGCAGATTGGCCTGCACCAGTTTGTCCAATGCCCGCTGATCATTCATTTTAATTTTTTGTGCTAAAATGGTTTCCTCTTCAGGGGTGATCATCGAGATTTTAGAAATTTCCTGCAGATATTTTTCTACCGCTTGTGAGTCACGGTTAGTAATCTGGGTTGCGATCTTAAGTTGCCTCATTTGCTTTGTTTAAATTCAGAATTTTAATCGGTTTCAGTTATAAGACAGTTTTGGAAAGGAAAGTGTTGCAGAAAAAGGTTAATTCACCCAAATTCCTTAAAAAACTGGCTGCAAATGTACGTTCTGAATCTTGCATTTCATAATGATAACGAAAAAAGACCTGAAAAATTAGACAAACCCTGCAAGAAACTTCAAATTGACAATTCAAATTGGGTGCATTGGTCAAAAGATTAGATAATTCATTTTGGCATACCTCTATCTTGTTACATTTGTGCCATGATAATAGACTTACGTTCCGATACAGTTACCAAACCATCACCAGCTATGCTGGAAGCAATGTTCAACGCCCCGGTAGGTGATGATGTATTTGGAGAAGACCCTTCTGTAAATAAATTAGAACTGCTGGCTGCAGCAATGTTCGGAATGGAAGCTGCCCTATTTTGCCCCAGCGGCACCATGACCAACCAGATAGCCATCAAATGCCACACCCAACCAGGAGATGAAGTGATCTGTGAAAAACTGAGCCATGTGTACATTTATGAAGGTGGCGGTATTGCTTTTAACAGCAGTTGCCAGACCCGGCCCATTGATGGAAACAGGGGAATGATTACTGCAGAACAAGTACAGGAAAGCATCAATCCATCATTTGATTATAAGGCCCGGACGAGTTTAGTAAGCCTTGAAAACACCACCAACAGAGGGGGTGGTGCTTGTTATAATTTTACTGATTTTAAACAGGTTAAGGAAGTTTGTTTGCAAAATAATTTAAGATTGCATTTAGACGGAGCAAGGATTTGGAATGCACTGGTGGC
Source organism: Chitinophagaceae bacterium (assembly GCA_031368105.1). Classification (GTDB taxonomy): domain Bacteria; phylum Bacteroidota; class Bacteroidia; order Chitinophagales; family Chitinophagaceae; genus Ferruginibacter. Next base: position 9,644 of record JANLQY010000002.1, on the reverse strand, counting down.
CAAAGATGAAAAACCTGAACAGTATGGAAATTTTTTTGACAGTATTTCCATTTGCCTGAGCAAAGGATTGGGTACACCAGTGGGCAGCCTGCTGCTGGGCAATAAAGAATTTATTCAAAAAGCAAGAAGGGTTCGTAAAGTATTTGGAGGGGGAATGCGGCAGGCTGGCTACCTGGCTGCTGCCGGAATTTATGCATTGCAAAATAATATCACTCGACTGGCAGAAGACCATCTTCATGCCCAACAGATTGGGGAAGCTTTATTGAAAAAACAGTTTGTAACTAATTTAATGCCTGCAGAAACCAATATCCTCATTTTTGAAATTGGATTGCCTTACACAGCAGTGAGCTTTACTGAGCATTTGGCAAAACAAGGTATTTTAGCAATTGCCATTTCTACAACGCAGGTAAGAATGGTTACTCACCTGGATATTACACAGACAATGGTTGAAAAATTAGTTGCTGTAATTAATGCTATGTAAGGCTCCAATAAAAACGCCTGGCTGAATGCAGGCACTCATATTAAGTATGTATGTTTGCAGCCTTTATACTTCAACCCATTAAATCAAGGCAATTTCGTATGAACCTGAATTTTCTTTTCAAAGAAATTACGCTGTTCAAAAAATATAAAACCAATGTTACCAGTATCGGTTGGTTTTTGCTTGCATTTCTTACCGCCCTTTCAGAAGTGGTAAGAGGATCCAAAGCAATTAATAATTACCAGATATTTAAAAATGTTTTCTTTCATACCATCCAACAGGTAAACCTGTACGCTCTTTACCCTGCTGACCATTTTGACAGTAACCATTACGGCATTGTTTTCAGTATCCTGATAGCTCCATTTGCTTTATTGCCCGATTGGGCAGGCTGTTTATTATGGTGCATGGCCAATGCTGCTTTTCTTTTTTATGTTATCAACAGGTTGCCGCTTGATCAAAAAAACAAATTGATTATCCTCGCCATCGGGTTGATAGAAATGCTTACGGCAACGCATAACACACAGTTTAACCCGATGATGACAGCCTTCATTATTTTTCCTTTCATCCTGGTAAATGAAAAAAAGGAATGGTCGGCTACTTTTTTTATTGCCGCAGGTTTTTTAATAAAATTATATGGCATTGTGGCACTGGTAACTTTTCTTTTTTCAAAAAACAAGCTGAAGTTTATTGGCTGGTTCATTGTTTGGCTGCTGGTTTTATTTTGTTTGCCCATGCTCATCTCTTCACATGCTTTTGTGCTGCAGTCTTATACCGATTGGTATCATTCGCTGGATGAAAAAAATAACCTCAATACAAGTTTGGGTATTGTGACCGGGCAAAATATTTCCGTACATGGTATGCTACAAAGGATTTTTAATTTGCCCGGCCTTTCGCAATTATGGATTTTGTTGCCGGCGGCATTATTAAATCTATTGCCCCTGCTGCGTTTCAAGGCATACCAATCAATATCTTTTCGATTACTTTACTTGGCGTTGTGCCTGCTATCAGTAACCATCTTTAGTTCTTCTGCTGAATCATCCACTTATATTATTGCAGTTTCAGGAGTTGCTATTTGGTTTGTATTAAATGACATGAAAAATAAATGGTTGATTGCTTTATTAATATTCACTTTTATTTTTACCATTCTATCCCCTACCGACCTTTTTCCAAATTTTATTCAGAAACATTTTTTTGTAAAATATTCTTTAAAAGCACTTCCCTGCTTTTTGGTGTGGGCAGTGATTGTGGTACAATTATTAACCCATAATTTTACACAAACAGCAGCGAAAGCAGATGCCTAAAAAAATTTGTATCATCATACCGGTATTTAATGAAGAAGGTAATATTAATACCGTCATTACTGCTATTAAAAATGAATTTGAAAAATTAGCCTACCAGTATTATTTACTTTTTGTAGATGATGGCAGTACGGATGGAACTTTAAAAATTATTGAAAACAAAAGCTTGGCGGATGAAAAAATTAAATTTATTTCTTTCTCAAAAAATGCCGGACACCAGGCTGCATTGAAGGCTGGTATTGATCATGCCGATGCTGACTGCACCATTTCCATGGATGGGGATATGCAACACCCACCAACGTTAATTGCTGATATGCTTACCAAATGGAAAAATGGATATGAAGTAGTTTACACAATAAGGCAGGATCAAAAAGAACTTTCGTTTATTAAAAGAAAAACTTCCAGTCTTTTTTACAGGCTGCTGTCATTACTAAGTAATATTGAACTCGAAAAAGGGAGTGCCGATTTTCGCCTGCTCGACAGGAAGGTAATTAACCAATTGAAACAATTAAAAGAGAATGATATTTTTTTAAGAGGTATTGTGAAATGGATCGGCTTTAAGCAGGTGGCTATTGAATACCAGCCAATGGAAAGACATAGCGGTGACAGCAAATATTCATACAAAAAAATGCTGAGCCTGGCTTTACAGGGCATCACATCATTCAGTACTAAACCGCTTTATGTAGCTACTTATATTGGTTTCTTTTTCTCCATTGCTTCACTGGCTTATATACCTTATGCAGCTTACAGTTATTGGTTTGGACATGCTGTATCTGGCTGGGTATCGCTGATAGTAACGGTTGCTTTTTTTGGCGGGCTTCAATTAATGATACTGGGTATTATTGGTTTGTACCTTGGTAAATTATTCATGCAGAGTAAAGGCAGGCCTATGTACATTATAGACAAGACAAATATTAATAGCAGTGCAGAATAAAATATTACTGACTTTTGATGTGGAAGAATTTGACATGCCCTTAGAGTATGGCCAGGACATTGCTGTACATGAGCAAATGAGCCTCGGGGGAAAAGGATTGGATGCCATTACGGAATTGATAACGCTTCATAATATAAACTGCACCCTTTTTACCACAGCAAATTTTGCCCTGCACTACCCCGGAGAAATAAAATCACTGGCTGCCAAACATGAAATAGCTTCTCACACATTTTATCATTCAAAGTTTGAAACAAAGCATTTAGCCGAAAGTAAAAATACATTGGAAGCAATTAGCGGCCAGCAAATTTATGGCCTGCGAATGCCAAGAATGGGCAGCGTAGATATGAATGAAGTAGCTGCTGCAGGCTATAAATATGACTCATCTATCAACCCAACTTTTCTTCCGGGCAGGTACAATAATTTACACTTGCCGAGAAAAACATATACTGAAAAAGGAATCCTCCGTTTGCCTGTTTCTGTAACGCCACATCTGAGGATACCCTTATTCTGGTTGAGTTTTAAGAATTTTCCTTATCTACTTTACAAAATGCTCGCTTTGCAAACGCTTAAAAAAGACGGGAGCCTTTCTTTATATTTTCATCCATGGGAATTTACTGATATCAGCCACATAAAAATTCCACAGTTTACCAAACGATACTCAGGAAGCCAGTTGCTGGACAGGCTGAATACACTGATAACAGACCTTAAAAAGGAAGGTGATTTTTGTACGGTTAATTCCACATTGAATTAAAATTTCACAAATCTGAATTTTATTTTTTTGATGATTAACAATAATTTCTGATGGGGGCTGAAGAATAAAACCGGATCATCAGTACTTTTATTGAGAAACGCTGTCTATTCTCTAATCAAAACAATGCAAACTGAAACCTTTAAATTTATCAATCATGTTTAAATCGAAATCAATAAACAGCAAAGTTCTTGTTGCCATAATGATTACTGTTATTGCATTCATTTTTAGCGCTTGCAAAAAAACGGACAGTACGGCCACCGTAAAAGTAAATCTGATTTTTAAATTCGACAGTACACAGGTGAGGCTTAATAGTTTTGGCAATCCTGTTACGTTGCCAGCGGGGCATGGAGGACAGTCTCCCCGGTTTAACAGCATGAGTGCTCATTATGCAGAACTGGCACCATCCGCCATTACGCCACTTGGCAATGGTGCTGTTTTATACAGGGCAGCGGAAGTATCTACCGGTGGTGCCAATGCAATTGATTTTTCCAAAGCCAGCTTTGCCGGAAACAATAAAACTTTTTTAAGTGTGCCACTAAGCAGTGTTACAGCCGGCACTTATAATTACCTGAGGGTTTCTTTAGCTTATCAAAATTACAATGTGTATGTATCTGTTCCCGGGCAAACGATAGATGCTACGCTTGCTTCTTTTATTGGGTTCAACACCTATATCGGCAGTTATAAAATAAAAGACTCAACAGTGATTGTAAATGCCAATAAGCTGCAGGGCTACTGGGGCTTCGAAGCAAGTGTGTCTGGTTTTGGATTAGTACGAACAGGGCAGGCTGCTCCCGGTGCCACTACCGTTCCAAATCCGTTATTTGCCACATCTGCAGTACCGCCGGGATCTTGTGTGGTAACCGGTTCATTTGTCAGCCCCTTGGTTATTACCGGCAATGAAACCAGCGATATCAATATTGAAGTGTCTTTGTCAATCAACAAAAGTTTTGAGTGGACAGAAACAGATGGTAACAATCAGTACAATCCATTACCGCCTAACAATGAACAAGTAATTGATATGGGTATCCGTGGAATGATCCCTAAAAAATTATAGATCAAAAAATAATCAACACAAAAATGCCGGACAATTTAATTATCCGGCATTTTTATATAAAATTAAATTAAGACTTATTTATCTGATGGATTCCTTTTTCCGGTAGCTAATTTTTCTATAGTAGCTTCCAAACGGGCCAATTTAGTTTCTTCTTTCCTGGCGCTGTTTATCCAAACGATGTATTCTTTTTTATTTGTAAAAGACAGACCTTCAAAAAAGGCATTGGCCTTTTTATTCTTGGCAAACATATTTTGTAGCTCTGCCGGCGGAATAATAGTTCTTGCATCAAAGTCAATACCTGCTACCTCAACTGCACAAAAAGAACGCTTAATACTTTCTGGTTTTTTAAAACGCATGGCACACCATACATTATCGAGCGCAATAAATCTTACACATTCCAAACCCAAACTGGCGATACACTGCCAGTTACAGTCCCTTGAAAGATCACTTACAATTTTTGACGATACTTTTGGATAAGCTATCCAAAGTTTGGCATCATTGGCCATAGCTGGCACTACATCTTTTAAAATGTCATTGAGCTGGTTATGACTGATGGCAAAAACCAAGGCAAAATCAATTTTTCTTACTTTAAGAAGTGGTGTTACATTCTTTGAAAAAGAGAGCTTAACAAACTGTTTTTCAATGGTAGAGGGCAATCCCTGTATCAACAGGTTTTTTTCATCTTTTATTTGCAATTTTTCTAATACTGACAATGACGGCGCTAATACTTCCATAATGTGAGTTTATAAGGATGGCAAAAGTAACCTTTTTTTTATAGAAACTGCATTTCAACTTGAATGATAATTCAAATTTGTTAATTTATGTAGACTATTTGTGCTGATTTTGCAGGTATAAAAATCAGTCAGAAAAAAATATTTTGATAGCAAAACTAAAAAAATATCTTTTGATTCACACATGAAAAATATTCTTAATTAATTGATTATTAATTTATAAAAAATAATATCTACATTAAATTAACAATTACCTGTTCAACAAAGGCCGTACTGTATAACCTTCTTTTTTCAGCAAGGCTATTAATCCCTTGTTTCCTACTAAGTGCCCTGCACCCACAGCTACAAACACACTTTCTTTTTGCATGATTGTTTTTAACTGACCTACCCAGTTCTTGTTCCTGTCATCCAGCAATATATCCTTGTGTTCTTCCATTCCAAATTCACTTTGACTAAAAAGCTTTTCAATTTTTTCCAATTGCTGGCTTTTGTACACATTTACCATTGTGTCAAAGTATTTCTTATAAACAGTCATGCTGTCGATGCTTTTCAGCAATTCTTTAGCCTGCTCACTGTAAGGGATGCTGTCAAATACAGCTGCCTGAAATTCCATCGTCTCCAATCCTTTAATTTCTTTTTGCTGCAATTTGGCCAATTTCATCAACTCTTCTTCTACCCCACTCACTGTTTTGCAGGGAATCATTTTTGGATAGAGCATACCCACTAAAAAATACGGCTTGGTACTTTGTAAAAAACTAACAGGAACATGAAGACTGTCTTTAAAATAACCACTTAGTTTATTGTATTCAGCTTCTGTATAAAAGTCTTTTAATTTTTTCCCTTCTTTCATATTCATCATCAATAAACCACCCATCAACACAGAAGGATCATCCATGTCGAGTTCCATATAAATTTTGTCTGCATTGCCTGTTGCTGTTTTTAGCTGACTGCTAAAATTTATATCACTCTTGCAGAGTAAATGAAAAGTGCCAAAAAGATAACTGTTCTTCTTGAGTCCATTGCCGCTTACTTCCCAGAGCAGGCTGTTGTTATCATTATTCGCCTTCAGGGAAACCTGCACCGGTTGTGCCTTGCAGGAAAAAAGCAATAATAAAAATGTTGAGCAGAAAAATGATGTACGCATTTGCAAATTTAAAAAACTTGAATGAATACTCCTTATTTGTTAAGCCAATACTTTGTAAAGACTGCCACCTTTTTCAAAAAGCCGGTCAACCTTTTTTTCAATTGCTGTATCTACGGCTACCGGTGGCGCATGGTGTGGCTTTATCCTTGCATCTATTACCAGTGGCCCTTTGCAGCCCCAGTGTTTGTTTTGAGTAACGCTGTTAATGCCGTAAATATCATGAGAAGGATTGCATCTTGTAAAAGTAACCCACAAAAAATTGCGTAAACTTTCTGCTACAAATCCGGTATTATCTGCCACTACAATTATTACTACTTCATTCAAATATGCTTTGCTTAACTGTTCATTTAATGCAGCCATTTGAGCTGCAGTTTTTTCATAATTTTCAAATGCTGCAGTCTGCATACTTACGATGCCCGGCATTACCAACTGTGCATTTTCAATACCCTGTAATTGCAATAAACATGCTGGCACAACTGAAGCCAGTGAACGAAGTATTTTTCCATAAGCAGCAAATACCACTTTACTTCCACTGTTGAGTGAAGTGCCTGAATAATCTAAAGTATCAATAGTGGTGTTGGTGTAAAAATGAATGTCCCTTTCCATGTTGATCCTTTGTAAAATATATTCCAAATATTGCTGGATATCTCTTGTGGTTAGTTTGTTCTCATCATCGGCAGTAATGAATAAAAATTTTGCCAGGCTCAACTGACCTGTTCCTAAAATATGATTGGCAATAGTGAGTATTTCTGCCGGTTGTTTTGTGGGGGTGTAAGGAGTGTATCTTTCACTGCCAATTGCCAACAGTAAAGGATGAACACCTGCTGCATCCACTGCATGCACTTCTTTCAAACCAGGTATTTCTGCCTGCACAGCACTGCCCGTAATTTCATGAATGAGTTGTCCAAAACTGGTATCTTCCTGTGGCGGACGGCCTACCACAGTGAACGGCCAAATGGCATTTTTTTTTGCAAATACTTTATGCACTTTCATTAACGGAAAATCATGCTGCAGGCTGTAATACCCAAGATGATCGCCAAATGGGCCTTCCGGTTTATTTTCACCGGGGTATACTTCCCCGGTAATAACAAAATCAGCATCCGTGCTAATGCAGTAACCATGCTGGTAACAATACCGAAACCTTCTGCCACCAAGCACACCGGCAAAAGTCATTTCACTCAATCCTTCCGGCAAAGGCATTACAGCTGCCACACTGTGAGAAGGTGGTCCGCCAACAAACACACTTACTTTTAATGGCTGGCCTTTTTTATTGGCTTTACTTTGATGCACACCAATACCACGATGTAATTGATAATGCAACCCAATTTCTTTGTTCAGTTCATAATTATTTCCTGAAAGTTGTATGCGGTACATTCCAAGATTAGCATTCATAATACCAGGTGCATCTATGTCTTCTGTGTACACTTGTGGTAAGGTAACAAACGCACCGCCATCCATTGGCCAATGATGAATTAGTGGTAAATCTTCAATTTTTATTTGCTGAAATAATACCGGCTTGCTCAGAGGATTTTTTAAAGGCAATGCTTTTAATGATGCCACTCCTGCTGAAAAATTATTGATGGGATGTTTGATGGCTTCAATAGGATTATTCTTCAGTTCAATCAGCTGCTGTACTGCAGCCAGGGTATGCCTGAAAATAAATTTACTTCTGTCCAGTGTACCAAAAATATTTGATGCCGCCCTGAACCTGCTGCTATTCACATTTTCAAACAACAAAGCCGGGCCTTTTGCTTGATGCACTCTCAAATGAATCGCTGCCATTTCCAGGTATGGGTCAACTGCCTCTTTTATTCTTACCAACTGCCCATGTTGCTCCAGGTCAAGTAAACAAGCTTCAAGTGATTGATACGCCATGCGGTAATTTTTGTTTTGCTAACCTAAAACAGTAAATAGAAAAAATAGTTTCAAATGATCTCATTCAGTCTTTAATATATATTCACAGGGCATCCTAATTTACCTTTTCCTTTGCCTCCTCTTTCATATTGACAATTAATTCTGAAGCTGATAGCAACACATCCTGTATAATAAAAATCCTTGCTTTTAGGGTTGCCTCTTACAGCACCCTGAACAGGATATTGCAATGCCGGATTTATTTCAGCTGCCCTGAAAGCAAGATCAACAGCCTGCTGTCCGTTATTGGCCAACAGATCATTTTTGTCAATATAAACAGTACTTACATCATCAAGATAATCTGTAAATAGTTTTCGAAGTCCGAAATCAAATCTTATAAAAACATCATCGTTTACAGCTATCTTAATACCGCCGCCAAAAGGAATGGCCAATTCTGTAAGGCTGTATTTTTTTCTTCCGCCAAAGCCCTGCCCTTCGGTGCCTAAGGGCTGCAGGTACACTTTATTTCCACGGGCATCAACGGCTGAAGGATTGAAATGAAAGCCAGCCAATGCGGCATAAATATAAGGGGTAATAGTATGTACATTGGAATTTAAAAGATCATATTCCAGTCCTAACTGAAATTCAATAACCGGGCTGCTAAAACTCAGATTACGGTTACTGTTGAGCTTACTAATTTTATCGTCAGCACTTAGTTTTCCATTAATGATACTTGTTCTAATAAAAAGTTTTTCAGACAATTCGTAATAAGCCCCAATGCCAAAGTATGGATGTGATTGTTCAAAAGTAAACCGCCGAGCCTGCAAGTCGCCCTGGTAATTCATCAAGCCACCGGATAATACCAGGTGCAGGTTTTGTGCAATAGATGCATTGCCAAACAAAATAAATATCAATACAAAAAAATATTTCCGCATATATCTTTCTTAAAAAATGCAAATATAACACTATCGAAAGGCAAGAAAATAAGAGGGAAAAACTTGCCCTTGTAACCCGGTTGATTAGTGAAATATTTTTACAGTTTTTATCGGTGTGCAATGCTCAGACAGTATTTCAACTTTGTCGCCTTTTTTAACGATGATGATGCTGCAGCGCTGATCTTCATCAAACGGAACACCTCTGTACATTCCTTTTCCTTTCCACCGGGTGCTTACCACGGCAGTATTTTCATACAGCTGAACAATGATATTTGACCTGTTTACACTATCCAATGTATAGGTGGATGAACCGGCAGTCTGCACCACGCCATCCCTGCTGAAAGTACCACCGGATTGTGTGAAATAAATGTATGCAGGTGCCAGTACAGAATCTACTTCTTTTAAATTTTTGTTGCGCCAGCCATCATCAAAACGTTTGATAACATTGATCACCTCCGCTTCAGTAAG
>JANLQY010000181.1:0-19484 GCA_031368105.1 Chitinophagaceae bacterium | reverse complement strand
TGTGATTCGTACTTTAATAATGACATATATTTTCAGCTTTTGGCCTTTTACTTTTTATTTTTTTTGAACCCGTCACTGGTTCTTTTTTAGTTTCGGTGGTATTGCCTCAGGCTATACACTCTTGTACATTTTCTCTTTATTGAACAAGCCCATTATGCAGGCACTTTCTCTTCTTTCTTAGCGCCTTCTTCTTTCATTTCACCCTCTTTTTCTTTTTCATTTGTTACATGCCTGTCTGTATTTTTTATTTTGGCTAAGTAACTAACATTAGGGAGTACATGCAATTGCTCCAGTACATAAAAATTTCGGTGCTTTTGCTCCACGTTTCTTATTTTATATACATCGCTCTCTTTATCATTTACATTGCTAAAGCTGATGGCATGTGTAGGACAAGCCTGCATACAGGCAGTTTTAACATTGCGGATCAATGATGGATTTTCTGCTTTTTTAGCAATCAGTTTATTTTCCTGCAAACGCTGTACACAGAAAGAACATTTTTCAATCACACCTCTTGAACGAACCGTAACATCCGGGTTTAACACCATCCTTGTTAAGTCATCATTCATTTGAGTTGTTACATCATTCATCAAACCTTCTTCTATCATCGGGTTTTGATTATCAGGGAAACTATCAGCCCCGTTATAATCTAACCAGTTAAAACGGCGTACTTTAAATGGACAGTTATTGGCGCAATATCTTGTACCAATACAACGGTTATAAGTCATTTGATTAAGGCCTTCGCTGCTGTGATTGGTAGCAGCTACCGGGCAAACATTTTCGCAAGGAGCATTATCACAATGCTGGCACATCATTGGCTGGAACACCACATCAGGGTTGTTCATATCACCAGTGAAATAGCGGTCAATACGCAACCAGTGCATTTCATGTGCTTTCATTACCTGTGTTTTACCAACAACTGCAACATTATTTTCAGCAGTACAGGCTACCACACAGGCGCTGCAACCGGTACAGGTATTCAAATCTATACTCATGCCCCATTTAATACCCGGTTTTTCCTCCATTAAATCAGGATAAATGGTTGCATCTTTTCTATAATCTTCACCAGTGCTGAACTTCGTTAAATTCTCTCTTTCTTCATTTGGCTCTTTTAATACAGCTTCGGGATTGGCCACAAATTTTGCAAGGCTGGTTTCATAAATTATAGGCCTGCTTTCTGATGAGCCATGCACCTGCGTTTGAGCAACCGCATATACATTGCCCGTCTTTGTAATTTCACATGCTGCAGAGTACCTGAATCCAGTGTTATCAAAACCAACTAATGGATAAGCATTAACGCCTGCAGCATTTGCTGACATTCCAATATTGTCTTTGGTTTTATTTTTATCTGCACTTTGTCTTCCGTATCCTAAAGCAACTGCCACCACATTTGGGTGAATACCCGGGATGATTAAAACAGGTAATTCAACTTCTTTACCGTTGGCAATTTTTATTTTTACAGTTGGCTTTTCAGGCTCCACTTCGTACCTGTCTCCCTGGCGTTGATTTTTCAAAACATCTATTCTCAGGATGGTGTTTGCCATTGCCGGGCTCATCAAAGCATAATTGTCCCAGGCAACTTTTGATATTGGATCAGGTAATTCCTGCAGCCAGGGATTGTTAGCCTGGTTACCATTTCCTATTGATACTTTTTGATAAATAACCAATTCGTAATTACCAGCTTTGGCACCGGCAACTTTGCTCACAGCCTCAGCTAATTTTGCATTACTGAAAGTACCTGCAGCTACTGCAGCAGCATTTTCAATTACACCTGTCTGCAAAGCCTGGTTGTATCCATCCACTCCTTTGTCTGCCAATTTTTTTGTCCAAAAGTCTTTGTAATAAGTTTCATAATTCAAAGCACTGCCCGACCATTTTAACAAAGAAGTTTGAAAAGCCCTTGTTTTAAACAAAGGATTGATCGTTGGCTGAATTAAACTGTAGTAACCTGTTTTTGGTTCAGCATCACCCCAGCTTTCCAGCCAATGGTGAGTTGGGATACTGTATTTACACAATTCGGTTGTTTCATTCATTGTAGGATTGAAAGAAACCGTAACCGGCACTTTCTTTAACCCGTCTGCAAATTTTTTGCTGTCGTAGTAAGTATAAACAGGGTTAGTGGCATGAACACACAAAGCGCCAACAGCACCTGCATTCATGTCATCCACCAGCTTGGTAAAATCTGCGTCTATACCCTGGCGATAGTTGGAGGTAACAGCCCAGTTAATGGTTTTTCCATTTGCACCAATTACTTCATTGATGGCATTTACGATGATCTGGAGGTTAACATCGTTGCTTCCGCAAACCACTAAACCTGCACCTTTATTAGCATTTAATAATGAAGCTGCCAAAGCAATTCCTTTATTCAAGTCTGCATCAGTAATAGCAGGAGCCGTAACAGCACCGCCTAATTTTGCCAGTATTGCTAAAGCAACGGCTGCTTTTTCAGATGGCTTATGCAGGATACGGTCATCGGCATTACTGCCGGTTAAACTTAATGTACTTTCAAAATGTATGTGGTGGCTCATTTCAGGCTTTTCGCCTGAAATTTTTCTGTTTTTTGCATACTGAGAAGCAAACTCTACCGGGCTTAACCAGGTGCCTAAGAAATCAGCACCTAAACTCACAATTACTTTAGCATTATCAAAATGATAAGAAGGCAATGCTTTTTTTCCATAACAGGCTTCATTGGCCAGCAGCATACCGCTGTAGCTGATGGCATCATATTGCACATGGCGGCTGCCGGGATATTTTGCTATAAATTCACCAATTACCTGAAGTGTGCTGGGAGAGTTGATGGTAGAAGTTAACAACACTACTGGCTTACCGCCAAGGCTGCTTAATTTTTCACCAATCGCTTTATCAACGATATCAAACGTAGGTACTTCTTTAAAATCTTTGCCATCACTCTGCATTGGATAACGCAGCCTGGTGGTATCATACAAATCTAAAACAGAAGCCTGTGCCTGTGCACTTGTACCACCGCCTGTAATAGTTGATTTATCATTTCCCTCAATCTTAATTGGTCGTCCGTCTCTTTGCTTTACCACTACTGGTATCACATCCCCTTCATTTACATAAGTGGAAGCATAGTAATTAGCAACACCTGGAATAAGATTGTCTGGCTTTTGTAAATAAGGCACCACCTTGCGTACCGGCATTTCGCAACTGGCGGCTAATGTAGCAGCAGCAGTGCTAAAACCTAAATATTTAAGGAAGTCCCTGCGTGGGCTTTTAGCATTCATCAAACCTTTATCAAGATCTTCCAATGGCAGCAAATCTTCTTGAAATTCATTCTGTGCCTTTTGCTGAAAGTCTTCTGTTTGATTTAACTCTCCAAAACTTTGCCAGTACTTTTTTTCCATAATATTTTAATATGCAGATGTGCAGATTTAAAATTCAGCGTGCCTTTAATTGGCACATTTGCACATTGTCTAGTTTGCTAATTATTTAATAGTGACATTTTTGACATTCTGTTCCGCCGATTTTTTCCACAGTCACACTATCCATTTTACCATCCCTGATATCTTTGTGGAATTTCTCGTAAATGCTGTAAAACTTATTGCCTTCACCTGTTTCTTTGTTATAAAAATTCACTTTGCTTTCCCTGTGGCAGTTGATACACCATCCCATGCTTAATTCTGCAAATTGTTTTACTTCCGGCATTTCCTGTATTGGGCCATGGCAGGTTTGACAATTTTGTTTACCAACTTTTACGTGCTGGCTGTGGTTGAAATAAACATGATCAGGAAGGTTATGAATTTTTATCCATTGGATAGGTTTGCCCGGCTTATCATATTTTTTTGAATCCGGATTCCAGCCTGCGTAGGAATATAATTTTTGAATTTCGGCAGTACCATTTACTTCTATTCCGTTGTCACGGACAATTTTATCTCCCTTATATTCTTTTACTGCCATGTGGCAGTTCATACAAACATTTACAGAAGGAATGTTAGAAAATTTACTGTCTTGTGCACCGCTATGGCAATACAAACAGTTTATCTGGTTGGTGCCGGCATGTACTTTATGAGAATAATAAATAGGTTGTTCTGGTTGATAATCTTTCATGCGGCCAAGGCCTATAGCGGCATTGATGGTTTTGTATCCCCCAAGACAAAACAGCGCAATGACAGCAAGCATCAGGTAAGTTTTATTGCGGTAGAAAGGCACCGGTTCTGTTCTTAAAACACCATCTTTTTCTTCAGATAATTTACGCAGGCTGCTGTTAACCTGTAATAATATTAATGCGATGATGGCAAGTACTAATGTGAGGATACCAAATAATAAGGAGTTGTCTTCTGCTGGCTTGCCGGGATCATCCTTTTTAATAATTGGTACGTAAGCATCAGCCCAATCCAATATTGCTTTTGCATCTTCTTTGCTAAGGTTTTGTGCCGTCATTCTGGAACCCCATTTGGCTAAAAGTGTTTTAGCATATCGGTCTGTGTCCAGCATGGTATTCACATTATTATTAGCCAGCCATTTGTAAGCCCACTCTTTATTTGGCTCCCTGTCCCTTGCTCCTTTAAGGGCTGGGCCTGTATAATCTGCATCCGGCTTATGACAGTTGGCACAGTTGGCTTTAAATAAAGCCTCACCATCGGCTGCTAAAATTGTATTAGAGGAGAGGATTAATGCAATAAAAAACGTACTTGCAAAAATGGTGTTGATGATTTTTCGGTAGCGACTCATACAGTTATTAGGATGCTTGTGTGGAAAAAATATCCTTCTATGGCTGCAAAAATAAGTCAGTATGTTCACATAATATCAACATTTTTAAAAAAAATTTTACCTCGTCCAGCTTGACTTTCAGCCGATTGTTGTACTTGCCAGCTATGTTTTGTCATGTTTTTGTAAACAGAATTAAGGTCTCCGGCAATTTATGAATTTGATAATCTTTTCTTAAAAAATTAATCCATTTTTGCTGCATGCTGAATAAATTGAAACAACGCTGGAAAGTAAACGATATTAATCTTGTATTGATCATCTTCACTTTTGCTTTGGGCGGAAGCCTCTGTGGATGGCTCGGCAAAAAGCTCATATCCTTTACCAGTATTGAAAAAGGTGCCGGATGGATTGTGCTTTATATTGTTGTTGTCTGCCTGCTTTGGCCTTTTTGTGTATTGCTGGTAAGTATCCCCTTGGGACAATTTTTCTTTTTTAAAAAATACTTATCAAAAGTGGGGGGCAAAATCAGTGGCAGGCAAAAGCCGGTTATTTCCATCGCCATCTTTGCCAGCGGCGCCGGCAGTAATGCTCAAAAAATTATTACTCAATTTAAAAATCATCCCTTTATAAAAATTGCTTTGATTGTATCCGATAAACCGGGGGCTGGAGTATTATCAATTGCCGCCAGGGCAAATATTCCCAGTCTTATTATAGAAAGAAAAAAAATTGAAACGGATGGATATTTAACCGAACTCAAAAATTATAAAATTGATTTTATTGTGCTGGCGGGTTTTTTATGGAAGATGCCGGTCGTTTTAATTCAGGCTTATCCGGATAAAATCATCAATATACACCCGGCTCTTTTGCCAAAGTATGGCGGCAAAGGCATGTATGGCAGCAGGATACATGAAGCGGTTATTAATGCAAAAGAAAAAGAATCGGGCATCAGCATTCATTATGTAGATGAAATATACGACCATGGCAGGATCATTTTCCAGGCCACCTGTACAGTGGATGAAAATGATAGCCTGGATACACTTGCCAAAAAAATACACGAATTGGAACACCGGCATTATCCTGCGGTGATCAGTTCCCTGCTGCAAATACCAAAATAGTAGTTAAAATACAGTAGCCTGCTTTTCAAATAGTAATAGTTGCCTAATATTGCCCGGCATAACTTTTTTTGATTGAAACATTTATACAAAATACTTTTTTTCTCAATCCCGTTCCTGTTGCTGGCTGCCGGTGCAAAAAGCCAGTTAACCATCAGCGGAACCGTTTACGACTCCACCAAAACAATTCCTGTAAAAGATGTGCTGATAAAAAGCAGCAACGGCACCATTGCTATTTCTGATCCCGCCGGGCATTATGCGATTGTTACTACAGACAAAGACTCCCTTACATTTATCTACCTTAATAAGCCCACCGCAAAGTTTGCAGTACGCCAAATTCCGGACATTGGCAATTTTGACATCTCCTTACATATAAGGCTATCCGAAAAATTTAGAACACTAAAAGAGGTAAGAGTGTATGGTAAAATTTTTAAGCAGGATTCTGTTGAAAACCGGGAGCAGTATGCTAAACTGTTCAATTATCAAAAGCCGGGGATCAAATTAAGTTCTGATGCTTACACCGGTGCCGCAGGTATGGACCTGGATGAATTGATAAACATATTCCGCTTTAAAAGAAACCGGCAACTTAGAAAAATGCAGGAACGGCTGATGGAAGAGGAAAAAGAAAACTACATTAACTACCGCTTTAATAAAACCACGGTAAGGCGTGTAACAAGGCTCGAAGGGAAAGAACTGGAAACATTTATGAAAGAGTTCAGGCCGGGTTTTGAGTTTACGCAGCAAAGCAGTATCGTTGAATTTTACCAATACATTTTAAATGCCTCTTACCAGTTTAAAAAAGAATTATTGATGGGGCGGTGAAAAAGAATTGGTCTTTGATTTTAGCCCTGGATTATTAAGTGATGCACAAGACTATTTGATAAAAACAAAAAAGGTTCTGACATAATCAGAACCTTTTTGCTCCCCCTGACACAGAAGCAAACTTTGCAAAAGAAAGTAAATAAGCCTAAATTTATCTTTCGCATAAAACATGAATTTAAAAGAAGAAATCTCATTCTGGGTAAAAATGTACACTAAAGATTTATTTAGCTATACTATTACTAAAGTGCATCAAAAAGAAATAGCAGAAGATTTAGTGCAAGATACTTTTCTTTCCGCTTGGCAATCCTATAAAACTTATCAGGGCAAAAGCAATGTGAAAACGTGGTTGTTTTCAATACTAAAACATAAGATTGCCGATCATTATCGTTCAAAATATAAACAGAATATTGAACTTGGCTCTGATTTCATTGACACCTTTTTTGATGAAGATCATCGCTGGAAACTGGAATACAGACCAACGAACTGGGGCAATGAAAAAGAGCTGCTCGATGATCCTGAATTTTCGAAAGTGTTACATAATTGCTTTGAAAAACTTCCTCAAAAATGGTCGTCCGCAGTGCAATTAAAATTTTTGGAAGAACATGACAGTAAAACCATTTGCTCAAAACTGGAAATCACCACTTCCAACTTCTGGCAGATCGTTCACAGGGCAAAACTTCAATTACGAAATTGTTTGGAGCTTAAATGGTTTAAAAAATAAAGAAAAAATAGTTTGTCAGGAATTGGCTGACAATGCGACTAATCATCAAACAAAACCATTGTTATGAAAAGTAAAATTGCACAATCTGTTATTGCAGGACTGGTAGCCACTGCGGTAATGACAGGCTTTATATTCTTAGCTCCTATGATGGGCTTACCTAAAATGAACCCGGCAGAAATGCTATCAGGAATGATGGGTGTTCCGCTTATAGTTGGCTACCTGATGCATTGCATGATAGGAATTATTTTCGCTGCTGCGTATGTGTACTTGTTTAATCCAAAAGTCCGCATTCAAAGCAAATTAGTAAAAGGCAGTTTGTTCGGATTTGCCGTTTTTATCTTTGCCCAGGTAATGATATTTATAATCGGAAAGCTGATGCCGATGCCAATGGCGGAGGATAATATGATGCTGATAATGCTGGGTTCTTTAATAGGTCATCTGGTGTATGGTATTGTGGTTGCATTAATAGTTCCTGCTTATGCGGTACAATCAGAAAAATATACCCGGGTTTCTCATGCTTAAATATTTTGTATGAATATTATGAATGCAATGATGTTGTCTTGTGGAAAGGCGACAGAACTTATGGAAATGAAGGAACATGTTCCGTTAGGTTTATTAAAAACAATGCAACTGCACATGCATACGGCCATGTGTTCCGGTTGCAGAAATTATATGAAGCAGAGCCTGTTAATTAATGAGCTTCTTCAAAAAAAATTTGACACTCTTCCTATTATCAAAAATACCGATGACCTTGAAGCAGCCATCATTTCAAAAATCCTATAAAAATATATTTAAGTTTTTGTCAGGTTTCATTCAATTGAGCGATTAATGGTTTGTAATAAAATTTATAAACAATAAAAATGAAAAAATGAGAAAAGTAATTTTAGCTCTTGCCATCATTATTGGCATTTCAACCTCATCAAATGCGCAAACATCTTCTAAAATGAAAATGAAAGATGGTGTGATGATGATAGACAATAAAACGATGTTGTGCAATCACAGTAAATGCACTCCACTTACTAAAACTTACACCTGCAAAGATGGATGTAAAGTTTCCCCTAACGGTACTGTTACAAAGCCGGATGGCTCTACCATGAAACTGATGAACGGATATGAGATTGACAAAAATGGCAAAGTAGCAATGATTTCTCATGGTATGAAAGGGCATGTTTGCGGTCCTGATTGCCCGATGTATAAGAAAATGTAAAGTATAAACCGGTTGATATCTCTATTGTAATTATGCCACAGTTTTTGTGGCATAATTGTTACCATATAAATTAAAAAAATGAGCGAACATTATTACAATTCAAAAGATCTGGCAAAGTTTGGAAACGTAGCAGACTTTCAGAAAGAATTGGGAGAAAAGTTTTTTTCCTATTATGGCGAAGTGTTTAAAGACAGTGAATTAACGGCAAGAGAAAAATCATTAATTGCTTTAGCGGTTGCTCATGCGGTGCAATGTCCTTATTGCATTGATGCTTACAGCAGCGATGCCTTTGAAAAAGGGTGGAGTGAAGCACAAATGATGGAAGCGGTACACGTAGCATGTGCCATACGTGGCGGTGCATCATTAGTACATGGTGTGCAGATGATGAATAAAGTGAAAGAAATAGCAATGTAATTATGAAGTCATTAAAAGCACAAAATAATATTCTTGCCGATGCCCATAAACAGGTTGAAATAATAGAGCACGGGAAAAGAGGAGATTTTGCATTAATTCCTTTTCAGCAAAAACTGGAGCAGTCGAATTTATATCCCTTAAATCCAGCTCAGATAGAAATTTTCCAGGTAAACATTGGTAAGATGTGCAATCAAACATGCAGACACTGTCATGTAGATGCAGGCCCCGATCGTGAAGAGATCATGACCAAAGAAACGATGCAGCAATGCATTGAGGTTTTAAAAAATAATCCGCAATTAAAAATAATTGATCTTACAGGAGGAGCGCCCGAAATGAACCCAAACTTCAGATGGTTTGTTGAAGAAATTAAAAAACTTGACAAACAGGTTATTGTTCGATGCAACCTGACCATTATTCTTGCCAATAAAAAATACCATGGCCTTCCGGAGTTTTACAAACTGCACAAGATAGAAGTAGTTTCTTCGCTGCCTTTTTATACGCAGGATAGAACCGACAGGCAGCGTGGAAATGGCGTATTTGAACAAAGCATCAAAGCACTTCAAATGCTGAATGAAGTTGGCTATGGAAAAGAAAATACCAGCTTAATTTTAAATCTTGTTTACAATTCTGCTGGTGCATTTTTGCCACCATCTCAACAATCATTAGAAAAAGAATACAAGCAGGCATTGATGCAGCGTTATGGTATTACATTCAACAATTTATTTACCATTACAAATATGCCCATAAGCCGCTACCTTGATTATTTATTGACGAGCGGTAATTATGAAACTTATATGGAAAAGCTGGCAAATGCATACAATCCTGTTGCCGCCGCAAATGTAATGTGCAGAAATACTATTTCTGTTGGGTGGGATGGCAATTTATACGATTGTGATTTTAACCAGATGCTTGAATTAAAAGTTGATATTGCATCAAACCATATTTCGCAATTCAACATGCAAGGGCTTAACAGCAGAAAAATTATTGTAGGACAACATTGTTACGGATGTACTGCCGGTTCAGGTTCAAGCTGCGGTGGCGCTGTAGTTTAAAATAAAAAATCATGTCTTATTTAGAAACAACAAAGAACGTTTATAAAGAAGCAGCTGAAAATCCCCGGGTAGGATTGTGTTGTACTACAACTCCGGTTTGGCAATTACCCGGATTAAGCGTTCCAAAAAAAATGGTGGAAATGAATTATGGCTGTGGAAGCACGGTCAATCCCAGAGATCTTGTGAATAATCCAAAAGTCTTATATGTAGGTGTAGGAGGCGGTATGGAATTACTTCAGTTTGCTTACTTCAGCAGGCAAATTGATGGAGTAACAGGTGTGGATATAATTGATGAAATGCTGAAGGCTTGCAAAGAAAATATTGCAGAAGCGGAAAAACAAAACCCATGGTTCCGCTCTGAATTTGTAAGGCTGGTAAATGGCAATGCTTTGCATTTACCCATTGAAGGCAATAGCATAGATATTGCCGCACAAAATTGCTTATTCAATATATTCAAACATGATGATTTAAAGAAAGCATTACAGGAAATGTACCGTGTACTGAAACCTGGTGGACGATTGGTTTTATCCGATCCAACTTGTGAACAGGAAATTCCGGAGAATTTAAGAGAAGATGAATATTTAAGAGCACTTTGTTTAAGCGGTTCTTTGCCATTAAAAGATTATATCAAAATGATTACAGACATTGGTTTTGGAACAGTGGAAGTAAGAGCGAAACGCCCCTATAGAATTTTGGATCCTGTGAAGTATGATACTGGTGAATTGATCTTTATTGAAAGTGTAGAAGTGTGTGCCATTAAAGATCCAATGCCAGCCGACGGCCCTTGCGTGTTTACCGGAAAAGCCGCTATTTATTATGGCGCGGAAGATTATTTTGATGATGACAAAGGGCATTTGTTATTGCCTAATCAACCTTTGGCTGTTTGTGATAAAACGGCTGGGGCTCTCGAAGCATTACATCGTAATGGCATTTTTATTTCGCAGAGTACTTTTTTCTATGACGGTGGTGGCTGTTGCTAAAATATAAATATGGAGCAATTAAATAAAGCAAAAGATTTTTTATTTGGGGCAGGTATTCAAGAACCATTTATCGGCATTGTATTGGGTACAGGTTTACACCAACTAATAAATTACATTGATGTAAAACAAACCATTCCTTATTCGCAAATACCAGGCTTCCCAATATCAACAGTAGAATTTCACAAAGGCAATCTGATATATGGAACGATAACTAATAAAAATGTTCTTGTAATGCAGGGGCGTCTTCATGCATATGAAGGCTATTCCATGCAGCAGATTGTATTTCCAATAAGGGTAATGAAATTACTTGGTGTGCAAAAACTTTTTCTTTCCAATGCAGCAGGTGGTATTAATCTTAATTTTAAGAAAGGGGATCTTGTTTTGATTGATGATCATATCAATTTGCAATTTGGTAATCCTTTAACAGGAAAAAATTTTGATGAATTAGGCTCACGTTTTCCTGATATGAGCGAACCCTATGATCCGTATTTAAAAAGTCTGTTGCAACAAAAAGCAAAGGAATTAAACATTGAATTAAAGGAAGGTGTATATGCCTCCGTCAATGGTCCTAACCTGGAAACAAAAGCCGAATATCGTTACCTGAAAATTATTGGAGCAGATCTGGTAGGTATGTCAACCGTGCCTGAAGTTATTGCTGCTAATCACATGCAGTTGCCATGTGCAGCAGTTTCTGTTATCACAGATGAATGTGACCCTGATAATTTAAAGCCGGTAAATATAGCAGAGATCATCAAAGCGGCAGGTAAAGCAGATGAAAAATTAAGCAGGTTGTTTTATCAGGCAATAGAGTCTTTATGAATAATGTAATAGCAGTAACCCATTTTTTTTATTTAATGATTCTACCATTTGGTTTTAAACAAAGTAATGCGATGATCACTGATACCAATTATGTAAGCGTTTCGCAGCAGCTATTGTATGCGGTGCGTACAAAGGATAGCAGTGATGCTTTCATTAAAATTCTTGCAGGTGCTGATAAGAAAATTCTTCAGGAGGAATTATCAACCGACACAAAGAAAAAAGCATTCTGGCTGAATATTTATAATGCCATTGTACAAAAACTGCTTACAGAAAATTCCCGAAAATATAAAAACAGGAATTCGTTTTTTTCTCTCAAACAAATTGTTATTGCAGGTAAGCAACTGAGCCTTGATGATATTGAACATGGCATTTTACGAAGGTCAAAGATCAAGTGGGGTCTTGGTTACCTTACTAAATTTTTGCCGTCTGATTTTGAAAAAAAATTCAGAGTGGCAAAGCTGGATAACCGGATTCATTTTGCATTGAACTGTGGTGCCAAAAGTTGTCCGCCAATAGCATATTATGATCCTGAGAAAATTGATATGCAGCTGGAACTTGCTACCAGAAACTATTTGAAAAGCGAGACAGCATACGATAAAGCATCAGGTTCTATTTTTCTACCAAAAATTATGAGCTGGTTCCGTGGAGATTTTGGAGGTAAAAATGGTATAGGAAAGATGTTGAAAAAATATCAAATTATTGATAGTGATAAAGATGTAAAGATCAGTTTTAAAAAATACGACTGGACATTATTTCTAAATAATTATAAGCAGGAAACAGAATGAGCAAGGCTCTTATCATATTCATAAAAAATCCGGTTTTAGGAAAAGTAAAAACAAGACTGGCGGCAACTGTTGGCGATATAACAGCCTTTGAAGTTTATAAACAATTATTAAATCATACACAAAAAATAACGCTCTTAATAGATGCTGATAAATTTCTTTTTTATGCTGATTTTTTAAACAGGGAAGACGAATGGCCTAACGACTGCTTTATTAAAAATCTGCAAAAAGGAAATGATTTGGGTGAACGGATGTGCAATGCTTTTGAAAACATTTTTTTAAATAAACATCAAAAGGTAATAATTATTGGCAGCGATTGCATTGATCTTAGTGCGTCTGTTATTGAAGATGCTTATAAGCTTTTAAACAACAGCGATGTGGTAATTGGACCGGCAAAAGACGGGGGCTATTATTTATTGGGAATGAAAAATCCGCATCAATGTTTATTTAAAAATGTTTCATGGAGTACTTCTCAGGTTTTAAAACAAACTTTATCTATTTGTAAAGGCCATCATCTAAATTATTCTTTACTACCCACACTAACCGACATTGATGTTGAAAATGATTTAAGCTTTGAACAAAAAAAATTGTTCCAATTAAAAGATGGTAAACAATGATCAGCATTATCATTCCAACATATAATGAAGCTGAACAGATTGAACAGACCATCAGTAAAATCCATGCTGCTAACGGAGATCATGAAATAGAGATCATCGTTGCAGATGGCGGCAGCACAGACGAAACAGTTTCTATTGCTGGAAACTGTAAGGCAACAATTGTATTAAGTGACCAAAAAGGAAGGGCCGCACAAATGAATAAAGGTGCATCTGTTGCTAAAGGTGATGTTCTTTACTTTCTTCATGCAGATAGTATTCCACCAAAAAACTTTGCAGGTAGTATATTAAATGCTGTTAATAAAAATTTTAGCAGTGGTTGCTTCAGATTATCTTTCGATCATTCGCACTGGTTTTTAAAAGCCAATTGCTGGTTCACCAGGTTCAATGTAAATGCTGTTCGCTTTGGCGACCAAAGTTTATTTGTAACCAAAGATGTTTTTCAAAAAACCGGAGGTTTTAATGAGCGCCTTTTTATGATGGAAGACCAGGAAATAATTCACCGGATAAAAAAATATGGAAGGTTTAAGGTGGTGAACGACGTTGTAACTACTTCCGCACGAAAATACTTAGACAATGGTATTTACCGGATGCAGGCAATTTTCTTTCGCATTTGGTTTTTATTTTATTTAGGTTATTCACAGGAACGATTATTAAAGCTGCATAGAAGATTAATTCGTAAGCATAAACTTTAAAATATTAGTGATGGAATGGTGGGAAACAATGAAGGAATGGTTTTTAAGCCTCGGCGAAAAATACAATGTAAATCCTTACATCTTTGGCGGCATCTATTTTGGCGCTATTCCATTTTTCTTTATTTCACTTTATCGGACAATAAAAAATATTAAAAAGAAAAAATCAATTGCGCTTCCTGTTTTATTAACAGGCTTCTTTTTTATATCAGCTTACCTTTATCTGATTATAGCTGGTAAAAATATTCCAGTATGGGTATATGTTTTTATTGGCTTAATGATTGTTTATGGAATTTATTCTACTATTAAGAAAATAAAGGAAAAAACAAAAAAATGAAACCAAATGATAATAATGCAAAACTGCCACCGGAGCAAAGACCTTTCAGAGTATTAATTATTTCCGGCTCTGATAGAAGACAATACAATTGCCCGGGTGTTGACAGTAAATCAAGAACACTCATGTTAAAGATGGCGGAAATGCTGCCACAGGACTGGGAAATTGACTATGAAGATTTAGGCAATGTATATGCAAGAGAAAGAATACAAAGCTGCAATGCCTGTGTTTCCACTTCAATGGCATTATGCGTTTATCCCTGCAATTGTTATACAAAGAATAGCAGCAAGGAGCCAGACCTGATGTGGAATTTAGATTTGTATGCAAGGTTTGATATGGCTGATGCATGGGCAATCATCGGTCCTGTTAATTGGTATAGTTGCAGCAGCAATTTAAAATTAATGTTTGATCGTTTGGTTTGTATGAGTGGCGGCAATCCTGACGAAGAAACAATTGGCCATAAGAATGCGGAAAAGGCAATGGCATTAGAGCACACGGAGCAATGGAAGGAAATGAGTTTAAATCATTTAGAAGGAAGAACGGCTGGTTTTTTTTGTTATGGTGATGAAGGTGGTGATGAAATGGATGATACAGGCAGACCAAAAATTTTACAATATAAAAAGTATTTCGATCCTGAAAAAGAGCCTTTCGAAAATATAAGAGATGCTTATGCTCCTTTAGTGTGGCAATGCCGTTACGGTGGTGTGGAAGTACCCGATATTTTATGGCAATATTGCACAAGCGGCAAAGGGAAAAAGTATAGCAACAACCAGGCAGAAGACATGATAACCGAAAATGAGTTTATGCAAACTTTTGATGAATGGGTAAATAATTTTGCAACCTTTATTCAACAAAAAGGTAAAGTCCCGCCAAATAAATACCGGGCTTATGGACATGTTCCACCAAGTCATTTATGGGCAGATGTAAAGGATGGTATTCATTATTTTGAGATGATGGCAGGTAAAGCGCCTAAAGGTTCTTCTCCAAAAATTCAGGATGACCTTAACCTAAATAAAGATGCAACATGGCATACTAAAAAAGGGGAAGGAGAAAAATTAAGAGACAATGATTAAATCCATTTTTGATAGTTATGGCACACCAATATTAATTGGGCTGTTCATCATTCTGTTTATTGTTGAAACAAAATTTCAACTAAGAAAAAGAGTGCAGAACAGATGGAAAAGAATAGTAATCAATTTTATTGTTTCTATTCCTGCATTTATATTGCTGCGCCTACTGTTTATTCCTGCAATGATTTGGCTGGCAGTTAAAAATCAACAATGGCATTTTGGATTAAATTATTTGTATGACCTGCGAACATGGATTGAAGCTGTCATAGCATTTGTATTGCTTGATTACAGCAATTACATCTGGCATATTTTACTGCATAAGCTTCCTTTCATGTGGCGGTTTCATTTGGTTCATCATACAGACCTTGATCTGGATATAACCACAGCTTTCCGTTTTCATTTTGGTGAAATGATTGGTTCTGTTTTCTTTCGTGGCGCTGCTATAATATTAATCGGGGCTTCACCCGCAATAGTACTTATTTATGAAATTGTTTTTGAAGCAGCGAGCCAGTTTCACCACAGCAATATAAAACTTCCGTTTTGGTTAGAAAAAACATTGAATACATTGATTGTAACACCAAGGATGCACGGTATTCATCATTCCATGATAAAGAAAGAAACTGATAGTAATTATTCCATTATTTTTTCTTTCTGGGACAGAATACACAAAACAGTTCGATTGAATATTCACCACCAGGAAATTGTAACGGGTGTTGCGGCTTATGCCGATGAAAAAGAATTAACTATTGGCAATTTGCTTAAGCTGCCTTTTAAAGCTGTCCGTAAATGGAAGGAGGGTGACAGACCAAACGATGGTAATTATAATCGCTTAAAGAACTGATACAACTTAGAAATAATAAAACAAACCATTGCCTAAATTGTTGTTCATAAAAATTCAACAAACTGATATATGTTTAGAACTAAAAAACTTTAAAAGAATCATGACAATTACATTACGCCCGTACACAAAAGCACACACATTTGCAAAAGCCTCCCTTCTCCTTACACTTCCAGAGAGAACCTAAATAATATGCACACTGTAAGTGGGTTTTAGCATTATGCCGAAGTGTGAAGGTATCCCTTAGAAAATCTCCAAAAAAAAGATTATTTTAAAATTTCTTCAATTCCATTAGCTATTGCCTTTAATAATTCCGCATCAATTTTTATTGTATCATTTAGTTTAGTATAATCAATTATTGCCCGGTAATTACCCTCATCATCCTGTTCAAAATATAAGTCTTGACCATTTACATCCACTTGAAATTTATAACCGTAACCAAGCTGAATTAAGCTAAAGACGAACAAGTTAAAAAGCATTTATCAAATAAAGTAAAAGGAAAGGGATTTGATGCAATCGCTGGAATGAAAGAATTGAAAGAGCAATTACAACATGATGTAATAAATGCTTTGCAAACCCCACAGGAATATGAGAGTTATGGAATAACAATTCCTAATGGGATGTTACTTTATGGTCC
The DNA here is from genome assembly GCA_031368105.1 of Chitinophagaceae bacterium. GTDB lineage: Bacteria > Bacteroidota > Bacteroidia > Chitinophagales > Chitinophagaceae > Ferruginibacter. The sequence continues at coordinate 2,725 of JANLQY010000181.1, read as the reverse complement.
ACCTGGTTGTGGCAAAACCTTTTTTTCCAAACGCTTTGCCGAAGAAGTGGGATTTAATTTCATTGATATAAAACCATCCAGTCTTCAAAGCAAATTTGTAAATGCAACTCAAGAAAATATTGCAAAAATGTTTGAGGAGGCAGAAAAAAATGCCCCGACAATTATTTTTATTGATGAATTAGATGCATTAGTGCCAAGTAGGGAAGGAGATTTACATCAAATGCATGCTAATGCTGTAAACGAGTTTCTTGCACAAATGAATGATTGTGGTTCAAAAGGTATTTTTATTATTGGGGCATCTAACAGGCCAGAAAAAATTGATCCAGCTATTTTAAGAGCAGGGAGATTGGATAAGAAAGTTTATTTACCGGTTCCTGATTTTGAAGCGAGGAAAGAGATGTTTCAAATCTATTTAAATCAACGAAAGGATAAGTTGGATTTTGGAATTGATTATGATAAACTATCGGCACTTACTAAAAACTATATTTCTGCTGACATTGCACTTATAGTAAATGATGCCTCCCGAAAAGCACATAAGGAAAAAGCCAGGATTTCAATGGAAATTTTAGAATTTATAATCAAAACCACAAAACCAACTGTCTCTTTATCTGAAATAAAAAAGTACGACCTTCTAAAGAGAAAAATGGATTCAGATAACGAAGAAGATGATTCAAACAAACGAAATCCAATTGGGTTTAGACGTTAATAAATAAAAATATGGACACTATTACATTTGATAAACTATTGCTAAAAACGGCTTTCTGCTGTATGGCATCCGATGGCAACATTGATAGAAGAGAAATTAAATTAATTAAATCAATGTGCGAAAAATCGCCACTGTTTGCAAATTTTAATTTTGAAGGAGAAATAAATTCTTTGGTATCCAAACTTAACACAAGAGGGAAGGAATTTATTATCTACTATTTTGATTTGCTTAAACATTTTTCTTTGACAGAACAGGAAGAACTTACGCTAATAGATTTTGCCATTCAGACAATAAAAGCTGATGAACAAATTGAATACTCGGAAATAAAATTCTTCAAAAACATTCGGCATAGGCTTAAAGTTAGCGATGATAAAATTTTAGCTGCGTTTCCAGACATTGAACAGTTTTTAGAAGAAGATATTATAACGGAATCTTATTTAGAAAAAATTACTAATCAATATTTAGAAGCAGCTGAATTGCCTCAATTTGAGATGATTTCTGCGTTTGATTTAAGTTCCATTGACAACTTACCAAAAGATGAATAATATTATCAAAATAGTATTGGCTATTTTGTTCTTTTTATGCTTGTTGAAAATGCCTTACGGTTATTTTCAATTGGTTCGATTTATTGCTATGGTGGGTTTTGCGATACTTGCATATCAGGCTTATCGCTCAGGAAATAATATAGAAATGACCATTTACATTGGATTTGCTTTATTGTTTCAACCTCTTGTAAAAATTTCACTTGGAAGGCAAATTTTGAACATGGTAGATGTTGTTGTAGGAATTGGATTGATTGCATCGATATTTATTAATTCGAAAGATGATAAAAAATAAATCATTCGTATATATACTTTCCACCAAAAGACTGCGTGCTTAAAATTTACTCAAAAACTGTCCGATATTATTATAGGAATTACAGCGTATTGAGTTATATATTCAACACTATTAATTTATCGAAAATTAAAATACGTCACATAAATGCAACGTATCCCCCCGGTCAACTACATCTTGCTAAAGTAAATCTAAATGCTCAATGATTATTTTTGGATATGATGAGGGAGGAGTTCTGTGATTTTATTTATAGGGTGCATTGCTATTTTTTCCAGTGTTGTATCACATAACCACCTGTAAGGTTCTATTCCATGCAGCTTGCAAGTACTCAGCAGGCTATACAGCATAGCACTCCGCTGTGCTGCCTGATGCGATCCGGCGAATTAATAATTCTTTCTTCCCAGCGCTACAGGGCGTATGCTGTTTTCTACAGGATTATTATCAATATTCAACAGTTATTTGGCTGCTTTTATCAAAAGCCTCATATACGGTATAGCCATCTGTTTGTAAGTATCCATTAAAATTTTCCAGTATGCCTGAGGGCCATTCTCTTCCACGGCTTTCCTGGTACACCCAATAATAGCCCCGGTGTACGCCATTGTTTTTATCCTTGTTTAAAACTTTTATGGGTGTTTCATCGGCATGCAGGTAAGCGCTTGCCAGCACTTCTGTTTTTAAGGCTTCGTATAAGGGGTGTAATAAGCTTGCTGGTTGCACTTACCCAATCGGTAAGGGTTTAAGTAGGCTATTTTAACCCACGTTCTTTCAAAACGCTGCATTTGCCTGTGCAGCGGCAGGTGGTCCATATATTTATCAATAATGATCTGTGCAAGAAGCCCCCGCCCCGCCATTGCTTTTTCTACAGGCCTTATAGGAAGTTCGCCAATCAGCATACCGCTATTGTTAAGCTTTGCATATTTTACACGTACATATTTTTTTACAAATAACTCGCCTGGTTCGTATTCAAGAACCTCAGTAATTTCTTCACCCATTTTTTTGCAATCGCTTATATCTTCCGCGGGCTCAATAACAATTTCTACTCTTCTTAGAAGCTGTTTGAGTTAATTATTTTTGATACCAGCTTTAGTTCTTTGTGGCGTCATCGTTGTGTCACTCCCTTGTACGGCATACCTTTTTTGAACTTTAATTATGCAATAGGATAAATATTTTAATTAACTCAAACAG
>JANLQY010000161.1:0-8125 GCA_031368105.1 Chitinophagaceae bacterium | reverse complement strand
AGAAAGAACATTTTCCTGGTTGCTAAATTTTAGAAGATTAGTAATGGATTACGAAAGAACAGCAGAGTCTGCAATTAGTTACATTTATATCGCAATGATGATGCTAATGGGGGAAAATTTTAATTAACTCAAACAGCTTCTCAAACAAAAAATTTTATAAACTGTTATTTGCTCTATGAATTACAAGTATCTTTTTTTAACCGGTTGTATATTATTTTTTTTATCTGCTAACTCTTTTTCTCAAAATGACTGGGCACTAAGACTGGATAAAGAAGGCATCAAAGTGTATTCAAAAAACCTGGATAACTCACCTTATAAAGCTATTAAAACCGTTTGCACAATTGATGCATCGTTAAGCAGGCTCACAGCTGTATTACTGGATATTAATAATACTACAGATTGGGTTTATTCTACTAAAACAGCCACTCTATTATCTCAGCCGGCACCGTCAGAATTGGTGTATTATTCAGAAGTAGATATTCCCTGGCCTGCCAGCAACCGTGACTTTATAGTTAGTATGAAAGTATCCCAGAATGCAAGGACAAAAGCTGTTACTGTACTGGCTGATAATAAACCTACTTATTTGCCTGAAAATAAAAATATCGTACGCATTCCACAATCGTACAGTAAATGGTACATAGAACCTTTATCAAACGGGCAGGTAAAAATTGAATATCTACTTCAGGTAAATCCGGGGGGAACTGTGCCTGCCTGGCTCATCAATATGTTTGCTACCAGGGGGCCTTTTGAGTCGTTTAAAAATCTTCGTAACCAGGTAAAAAAAGCAGTTTATAACAACGCATCTTTACCATTTATCAGAGATTGAAATAGCAAAAAAAGTAATCTCCACGTACGAACTAATTCTCAGCAACATAGTGCCGCTTTTTTTTCAACAGGTATTTATCCCGTATCACATCACTAAGTGGTTTATTGTACACTTTACTTTCTACCCATGAAATAATATCAAGGTAAGCAAACGACCTTGTTTGAAAACGGTTTTTTTCCAACCCTTTAATACTTTGTAAAAAAGTTTCCAATTCGGTTTTCAATTTCGATCTTGGCACATGAAAAGAATTGCGTAAGAATTTAAACATGGCTTCTTCCACAATGGTAAGGTTTTCCATCTTTGCCATATAGCGGTACACAGATTTTATCAGCGAATCAATAATTTCAAAATTACCCAGTTCATAATGTGCCATCAGGTGAAGCAGCCTGGCATAGCATTGCAGGTCGTTTCGCAGGTCGTCATGGCCATTGATGATTTTTTGCAGATAATCAACAGCGATATCAAATTTGCCACTGCCAAAATACAAATTGGCAATTTTATAATTAAATACCAGGATACGGTGAGGGTCTAAATACAAGGCATACTCATTCAGTTTTTCTTCCAGGTGCGGCACCATTTTTAGCCCTTCAGCAAAAGTACCCAGCATAAAATGCTGGTTGATGGTGGCACTGTTGATGTACACAAAAGTTTGCACCCGGTGGTTATCATGTTTATTAGCAAGATCTGTTTCTGCAAATTTTTTAAATTCCTGCAGGGTCATTTCAAAGCCGTCAAAATTCCGCAGGTCAAAATGTGCATTCAGTAAATTATGCAGGCCTTTAATATAATAACCGGTCTCTACTTTTATCATTAATGGCTGTTCATTAAAAATGTTTACCCACTTTTGTGCATAGCGGTAATACATCAAAAAATCTTGCCGTATAAAAGCATACCAGCAGTAGCTTTGGTAGAGGTAAAGCCTTTCATAAAACCCTGTTTGCTTGTGAGAATTGGAAGGAAGGTTTACTGTAAAAAATTTTATTACCGACTTCTCATCTTTTTCATTTCGGGCGTGGCCATTTTTTATATAAAGGCTGTACAACTGCATTGCCAGGTTACTCATCCTTGCCACCGTATCTACCCGGGCATTTACTTCTACCGCTTCTGCAGCAAGCAAACTGCCCCGGTCCTGTATGCTGCTGGTAATGTGGAGTGTTTCAATTTTTTTCTCCCATGAAATTACCTGGGTTAAAAAATTATACTTATAATGCTCTTTTGCAATTTCTTTTAGCCGCTCTAATATTTTTAAACTTTGCATATACAAGCCTTTATTATATAAAATACGGGCATAGTCCAGCTGTTCATTCAACTGCATATCTATACTCTCAGTACTTTTCAACAAACGTAGGCTGGCCAGCAGTTGCTTGTACAAATGCACTTTAATATTAGAAAGTTGCGGCTTTTTTATGGAAGGGAGTTTTTTTAAAAGTAGTACCTCATCATAATCATTCAGCTTATCCAAAGCATCAAAAAGTTCAATGATCTTAAGGTCTTCATTACCTGAGCTTCTTTTTATATAGAGCTTAAAATTTCGCTTTTCTGCCTTTTCTAGTGAATGAATTAACTGAAATAAAGTATCTGAAAATCGACTGGACATCATTAATAATTTTTGCTATAATCGAGTGTGGGCATGGGTTTTTAAAATAAAAAAAGCAGTTTAGCATAATAAAACCCCTCACAACTTGATTATAATGTAAACCTTCCACATCTTACTTTTGTTCTATCAAGATGTGAAAGGGAATCATACAGCAGGCAATCGTGAAAGAAAAGCAGGCAATCGTGAAAAATTTGCAACTTGATGCAAAAGAAAACTGAGGCAATCAGTTATAAAAAACACTTCTAAGAATTTTCATATGGCAAGCAATCGTTAAAGTCCCCCCGTTTCTACGGCGGGGACATTTTTTTCGGCACGCCAAAGTAAGTGAATTTTTATCTTATAATTATATTTTTCTTGCTTTTTTTTAAAAAAAATTTGTGTTGTTAATTGGCTACAATAAAATCAGGCTTTTTGATAAGTATATTGGTGTATTTAAAACGGATATTACTGCTTAGCTCTACACGCCACTTTCCCATATCCTGTATAATCCTGGGAAAATAAAATGCTTTTAATTCGATGGTTCCAAAAACGAGGCTCTCATTACGGGTACGTACACCAGCGCCAATAGCACTGTAAAGTTCGCTTTGCGAAAATTTTTCTTTGGTTGGTTTAATAAGGCACACGTCGCCAAAAATGAAAGGAGCAAAACGAAAGCCCAAAAACTTTGTCAGGTTATAAAATACAGCCTCCGTCTTGGCTGTGCAGCGCAGGTCGGCCTGTATTGATCCGTTGTTAAAATAAGGCAATCCAAATATGCTGTTCAGGTAGAGAGGCTGGTTCAATACTGGTAAAATTTGCCTTGTAAACCCAGCACTGTAAAATTGCCTGTAGTACCATTTATTACCCATTTTTTTCTTTCTGGTAAAATGATCTATATTAAGCAGAATATCTAGGTCTTCCCAATTTTTTTTATACTCATATCCTCCTATCCGTAACGTGTAGGTGCTAAAAAAACCTTTCTTATTCAAATGGCTGCGGATGCCTTCCAGTGCATAGTATGGCCTGGATCGTACATTGGTACTATTGCTGTCGTTTTTATTTATCCAACCTGCTATCAAAGATAGGTTGAAACCTTCCGGCACATCTTCATTACGTCCAAAACCATAAATAAAATTTGTTCTAAAAAAATCCTGTCTGAAAATGCTTGCAGAAGCCAGTACACCTGTAATATCGGTATAGCGGTAATCGAATTTTTTTATCACCGTATCAGGTAAAAAACTAAAATGGCGGTACAGTCCCCTGATGGCAATAAATTTTCTTAAACGGCTTTGCTGGTGTTTACGTAACTCTTGCTGGTGGCCAAAAACATACCCAATCATCCCATCCACATTTTGATAACTGTATTTAAAATCTTTTAGATACACCGAATCGGCCAGGTAATTATTTTTAGTTTTATTAAGAGATAAGTCAATAGCACCAATCCAGTGGATGTATGGGTTCACCAATGGTTTTTCAAACCTGCTGTAAAAAAAAGATTCCTCATTTCTGCCACTGTTAAATGCATTATTAAAACTTTTAAAACCCACCGTCCAGTTAATAAAAGTGCCTTTAATATTTCTTTTCAAAAATTCGGCACCAAAGCCTGTTTTAGGTTTCCTGTCATAATCATACAGCAGGTTAAAGGCCAGCTTAGAGCCGCTGCCACCAAGGTTTTCATCTTTTAATTCAAACTGCATATACTTTGTGCTGCTTACATTAGCGCCACCACCCAGGGAGAAGACATCTTTCACCAGTACCAGTACATCTACATAGTCATTATTGCCTGCAATTTTTTCTATCATAATCAGGGCATCCTGCATAAATGGCTGCTCCCGTAAATGCCTTTCATTATCAGCCAGCAAAAAAGGGTTGACTTTATCACCTGTTCCAAAAAAAAGATTGTTGCTAATTACAGTGGCGTTAGTTTTTTTATGAAAAGCATTGGCTACAATGGCACCAAAATTATTATTGTATTTAGTGGTGTCATTAATTTCCCTTTCAAATCCAAGCCTTACAATTTTTATATTTCGAATTATTTTACCAGAATACCTGATGTAAGGGTTTATTTTTTTTACCGGTTCTGTTTCATCGGCACTGGTAGAAATACTCTGGCCTAATTTGCCAAGCAGGCCTTTTTTCTTAACTAAAAAGAAAGTATCCGTTTTATCACCGGGCTGCTGGGAATATGCAATGTTTGCCATCAACATGATCAGTGATATAAAAAAAACAGGTGGCAATACGGTCTTTAACATGATACTATTTTAAACTCTGCTGTATAAAGATATTGATTTGGTAAAATACCATCATGACAAGCAATATATTTTTACAAAACAACTTACCCATTTGTCATCACAATGTAGTTAACCTGAAAATTATTATTGCCATTTAACATTATATTCTATGATTACTTAGCAAAGTATTTGGCTACTTTTTATAAGCATCGTATATTTGCGGCGCAATTCAATAATGCTGCATTATTTGATGGTTTTTTAAACCATTGTTTGTCTGAGAAAATCTCCGCACGGGCTACTAATTACCCGACTGATTGCGGTTAAATTATTTAAACTTAAATATTAAATGTATGAAAAGTGATGGCATAGGTATGTCTGCACCTGTAAACAAAAGCGAACTGAAAGAGTTATTAAAAGAGACCCCGGAAACATTAGCAACTAATGTAAAACTTACCGATGCCGATCGTAGTTTCAGCACTGTAGATATGTGGAACCTTAGAAAAAGGCAGCGTACAACACTTCAAATGAGAAGGTGGCTGAACTAAAAAATAATTTAGATAGCATCTTTGTAAGAGCATGGCTTCGCCATGCTCTTACTTTTTTCTGTATAGCAGTTGCATAATTTTCGCTGACCTCATCAGAACAAAATTCAATTGCTTTTGTATTAAGGCAAATATTTTTTTAACTTACACAAGATGGTAGAAGTATACAATTTTTTAGCCTCCTGGCAATTGTTCCCAGAAAAAGGAATGTACGAATTGGGCAACCGCCCTAAATCGGGAATATGTAAAATAGAAGCAACTGAAAATAAAAAAGAAATCGCCATCAGCTTAAGTTGGGTAACGCTTGAAAACCAGGCCTTCACTTCTTCCTACACTTTAATGGCAGATGGAGAAGAACACTCGTTTGAAGATGACGCCGTGGCAGATACTGTGATGGTAAAGTTTGCAAATGCATTAAACTTTGAAATACTTTTTAAAAGTAATGACCAGATTATATTAACTGTACTCCATGAACTGCAGCCCAACGGTTACCTTAAAATTACACAGCATGGAAACAGACCAGACGGCAATGCTTATACGAATACAGAAATATACCACAAACAGTTAAGTGTCATCCCCTATTCCACTTCGGTGAGTGGTGCTGTAGTAAAAGCAACAGAAGAAGGTGTAATCAGGCACAAAGCATTAACTGCAATGGAAGAGCAAACCAATATGCAATTGGAACAAATCCGAAAACAGATTGAGTTGCTCGCCATCCAGGCCAGGGAAATACAGATGCGTAAAGAGTTGAGCATGGTTATTTACAATGCAAAGCTGAGTTTTGTACCGGTAATTGGGCATACTTATTTTTTATATCAAAAAAATGATTCTTCCCATACCCTCTCTTTAATAAGCCCCAGGGAATATGGAGGAAATGCAGGGCCTTACAAATCATTCATAGCACCGGTAAAGCTGCTTGCAGACCATACCTGGGTTGAAGTGTAGCAATATTTGCCTGCAAACTGACAGAGCTAAAATACTCTTGATTAAAGCCGATTAACCTGATAATAAATAATTGTATTTACCGTTTTAATATCAGGAGCATAGCTGAATTAATGTAAAATTCTATTTCTGTTTTTAACATTGTGTGTATAAGTAATATACCTGCTTATCGGCAGCAAACTATTAAATTTGATACAATGAATGCAATTCAAAAAGTAAGTACCTCACCACATTTGTAAACCTAAACAAAAAGTACATTGACAGAAACCATCATCAACCTCGAATCTGTTAACCCCATCGAGTTTTTTGGCGTTAACAATGGCAAACTGGATATCCTCAAAAAGAAATTCCCCCTGCTGAAAATCTTAAGTCGTGGCACACAAGTTAAATTGAGTGGAGCCCCCGAACAAATTGTAGATGCTAAAGAAAAGATTGACCTCATTGTTCAGTACATAGAACGGAACGGACACATGAGTGAAAATTATTTTGAGCAAATATTAGGCGGTGATGATCAACAGGTGGTTGACAATTTTATTGACCGTAATCCCAATGAAGTGTTGGTTTTTGGCCCCAATGGAAAAACAGTAAGGGCCCGTACTGCCAATCAAAAAAGAATGGTGACTGCGGTTGATAAAAACGACATTGTATTTGCAATTGGCCCTGCAGGTACCGGCAAAACCTACACTGCTGTTGCTTTAGCGGTAAGGGCTTTAAAAAACAAATCGGTTAAGAAAATTATTTTAACAAGGCCTGCGGTGGAAGCAGGTGAAAACTTAGGCTTCTTGCCCGGCGATCTGAAAGAAAAAATTGATCCATATTTACGCCCATTGTATGACGCACTGGATGATATGATTCCTGCGGATAAACTGGGATATTATATGACTACCCGGACTATTGAAATTGCTCCTTTGGCTTACATGAGAGGCCGTACATTAGACAATGCATTTATCATTTTAGATGAAGCACAGAACACAAATGACGGACAGTTAAAAATGTTTCTTACCCGTATTGGAGCCAATGCCAAGGCCATTATAACAGGTGATCCCACCCAAATTGATTTACCTAAAAACATGCGAAGCGGTATTGACAAAGCGTTGCGTATTTTGAAAAATGTGGATGGCATAGCTCATATAGAACTGGATGAAGAAGATGTGGTAAGACATAAATTAGTAAAAGCAATTATTAGAGCTTACGACAAAGATAAAGAACATGAAATGGGAAATGACAAAAGGAATTAAGAAGTAATTCCGGTACCATATTAATAACAGGGAGGTGGCAGGTTTGTCACCTCTCTTTTTTTAACGTAAATTCAATGAGTTAGTTTTCCATTTAGTAAAGATGTTTACCTTTAATTGATGAAACAAAAAATTTATCTACTGCTTTCCTGCCTCAGCATTTTATTCTCCTGCAATACAGAAAAAAAAATTCCCGATACTGATATTGGTGTGGCCAGGGAATTTATAAAAGACATCCAGGAAAGTAATTTTACAGAAGCAGAAAATTTTCTTTTAAAAGAAGAAACCAATAAACAATATTTCGACAGGTTTGAATCGCATTTTAAAACTAAATCAAAAGAAGAACTGGAGCAATATAAAAATGCAGATATAATTGTGAATGAAGTAAACAATGTAAGCGATTCTGTAACCATTGTTAACTATTCCAACACTTACAAAAAACTGGAAAAAAATAAAGTGAAAGTGGTAAGGGTAAATGGCCGTTGGTTCATAGATTTTAAATATACTTTTTCAGGAAACCTTTAATACCTTACATCAATGATAAAGCAATTTTTGCTGGTAGGTTTGGGTGGTGCTATTGGCAGTGTACTCCGGTATGCAGGAAGCCTGTTTCACCCGGCTAAATCATTCCCGTTAAATACTTTACTCATCAATACCATTGGCAGTTTTGTCATTGGTATTGTAATTGGTTATTCTTTAAAAAATGAAACTTACAGCAACTGGAAACTATTTCTTGCCACAGGGCTCTGCGGTGGCTTTACCACTTTCTCTGC
>JANLQY010000138.1:0-47037 GCA_031368105.1 Chitinophagaceae bacterium | reverse complement strand
AATCCCTAAAAGAAAATTTGCACAGGAACTTGAAAACGACATCCTGTACAACTTTGTGCTGCTGTGCAAAGGCGACCCATCAATAGCCAAAGGTTTAATTTATCCTAATTCAACGTAAATCTTCCGAACACCTGTGGTGAGAACACCAACATCGGCTTAAAAAATCAAGGCTGCATAAAAAAGTCTAAAAATTTGAATGGCTGGCTAAAATGAAATTAAGTTCCAACTGTTGAATATGGCCAGGTTTTGGTGCGACTTACGAACAAACTACAAAACCTAACATTTGTAACATCAATTTCATTTCTTAACGCCAACCATTCAAATTCTCTTCACGCCTTTTTTATGAGGCCGCCCTAAATGCAATAACAGTTTTCGTATGTGCTTATACTACCTAATGATATAAATATTATTTGGCTTTATTAAAGTAAATACGCTTGATAATTTTATAAACGGATTTAGAAGCGGTGGTTTTAATTGGAGGGTGGTTCTTGGGGGACAGGAAACAGGGATGAGGAAAAATTGTCCTAAGACACAGACTAAGGACAGCTCGGTGGGATAAGGTATTTAATTGCAAAGCCCTGACTGTATCGGGTTACTCCCTATTTACTTTTTTGCCTTGATGCAAAAAAGTAACAAAAAAAATCAAGGCTGCATAAAAAAGTCTAAAAATTTGAATGGCTGGCTAAAATGAAATTAAGCTCCAACTGTTGAATATAGCCAGGCTTTAGTGCGACTTACGGACAAAGTACAAAGCCTAACATTTGTAACATCAATTTCATTTTTTAACGCCAACCATTCAAATTTTCTTAACGACTTTTTTATGAGGCCGCCCTAAATGCAATAACAGTTTTCGTATGTGCTTATACTACCTAATGCTACAAATATTTTTTGGCTTTATTAAAGTAAATACGCCGGATAATTTTACAAACGGGTTTGGAAATGGTTGTTTTAATCGGGGGGTGGATTGTAAGGACAGGAAGCAGGGATGAGGAAATCTTGTCCTTAGTCACAGACTAAGGACAGCTCGGTGCGGAGGAATTTTCCTTTTAATTCATAGCTTCGGATGTTGGTGTTTTCACCAACATCGGCCTAAAGTTAGTAACTTGAAATTTGAAATTTGAAGTATTCGTACTTTTTTAAAACGCTTTTAACTAGTTTAAATCTGTCATAAACTAAATCACTTTTTCCCCTCATATAAATATTTAATTTATCAATTACTTTTTTATTTCTGGAAATAAAAGAGTCAAGTTCAATTTTAGACTTAATATTTGTGGCTTTCCCTAAAAGGTGCAACTTTATAGAATCTTTGAACATTTCAATAACAAAATTTTCTGCTGAGTATAAATTCGTTTCAGTTTTTGTTATCGAAGGCTCTGCAACTGCAAGTGGTTCAGCAAGTGGGAAAGTTTCAAGTTTAATGACCTTATAGTTATCTATGCCTTCTTTCTTAAGCAATTCTATCACTGTAAAGATTTCAGCAATTTTTATTTCTTCATAATGGACAATATATAATTTATGTTTTTTTAATTCAGATGAATTAACCTTTATAAAATTGTCAAATTCTTTTCCCTTTGTTAGAAAAGTTTGTGTTTCATTGAAAACAACAACGTTATTATAATCTGTTATTGCAATTGTATTTCTAAATATTTTTTTTTCGTCATAACCGTCATTAGTTGTGTCTGGCTTTGGGTCTAACAATTTTAATGTGTCAATAGCAGTTTTTTGAATATTGGTATGCTGTCCTTGACAACCTGTCCAAATAAAAAAAGCTATGATAGGAAATAATCTCAAAAAAAAGTTTTAAAAGTATCAGAGTGTTTCGTAAGTATTACCACCAACTTTCAAATATACGCAACTAAAACATACCACATGCGCCTATACACCTAAAATTAAACTGATTGGAGTAACGCTACAAAAGGTTTAGGCTCTTTTATGCGCCGGGGTTTGGCAGTTGGAGTTTTTATGCTTTGGAGATTGTGTGGCGAAAACCCAGAGGAGCAATTTCATTAAAGTTAAGAAAATGATAGTTTTGAAAAAAAGGTGGTCGACCTTATCTGGGTATGCAAAATTCATAGATTATCCGGAAGGTCGACCACCTTAATCCTTAGCTTAATGACATTGCCCGAGGAGACAAAAGGATTAAAATTGGAGGCGACAAATAGAAATGAAAAAAGGCTGCGATTTTTATCACAGCCTTTCAGAAAATTATTATTTCAAAATATTAAACAGCAAATCTTTCTGCCACTTTGCTCCAGTTTACTACATTCCAAGATGCAGCAAGATAATCTGCCCTGCGGTTTTGATAATGGAGGTAGTAAGCATGTTCCCATACATCGCAACCCAGTATTGGTGTGCCTTTTACCTCAGCTACATCCATCAAAGGATTGTCCTGGTTAGGGGTAGAGCTAACTTCCAGCTTACCATCTTTTACTATCAGCCATGCCCAGCCGCTTCCAAATCTTGTGATACCTGCGTTGGCAAATTTTTCTTTGAATGCATCAAAACTGCCAAAGGCTGCAGTGATGGCATCTGCCAGGGCACCTGTCGGTGTACCGCCGGCATTGGGAGCTAAACTTTCCCAAAAGAAACTATGGTTCCAGTGGCCGCCGCCATTGTTGCGTACTGCCGGAGAAATGCTGCCTGCATGTTTTACCAGCTCTTCAATTGTTTTTGTTTCATGTTCTGTGCCTGCAATGGCTTTATTGAGATTGTCAACATAAGCCTGGTGGTGTTTGCCATGGTGTATCTGCATGGTCTTGGTGTCGATGTGTGGCTCTAATGCTTCGTGTGCATAAGGTAAAGCCGGTAATGTAAATGCCATAATGATAAAATTTTAATGTTGAATTGTTGGATGACAAATTTACAATTTGAAAACCCAATATGTTGTTTTAAAAATTATTTCTTTCTTAATTCGCAAACTTATCTTTTGGCTTTAAAAAAATCTTTCATCAACCTTGCACAATCTTCAGCCAGTAAACCACCCTGCACAATGGTTTTGGGATGAAAGGGACCGTTAGTGCCGGTGGTGTGGCGGTAACCATTCTTTTCATCGGCTGCTCCATACACCACTTTCCCAATTTTGCTCCAGTACAATGCTCCGCTGCACATTACACAGGGTTCTACCGTTACATACAAAGTGGCATCTGGCAAATACTTACTGCCTAAAAAATTGAAGGCAGAAGTGAGTGCAATGATCTCTGCATGGGCAGTGCTGTCGGTGAGTTTTTCCACCTGGTTGTAGCCACGTCCAATGATCCGTTCATTCATTACAATGATGGCACCTACGGGTACTTCATCTTCCTCAAAAGCTCTCTCTGCTTCTTTGAGCGCCTGTTTCATATACTGTTCGTCTGTCATCATTATTTTAAAATTATGGGTAGAGGTAAGACATCATGTATTCATCTAAAAACCGGTTCTCAGTTTTGAGCCAGGTATATTTTCTTAGTATGCCTTCTTTTACAAAGCCGGCTTTTTCATACAAATGAATGGCTTTAGCATTGATAACATCCACGCCTAATTCAATTCTAAGGATAGACATCTGTTTGCCCAGTCCAATAATTTCATTCATCATTTGTAAACCATAACCTTTGCCTGCATAAGAGGGATCAATAGCCAATCCGCCTAAATAAGCAACATGTGCAGTGCGGTACGATTGCGGTATGAACTTGAACATGCCTACAGCAACACCATCAGCTTCAAAAATATAAATGATATTTTTTTCCAGGAGGTCATTAAAAATAGGTTCAAATGATTGGGCATCCATATTTTCATACAACAAAAAAGGATTCACCTGTGGGTGCATGTACAGGTAGTAGATAAAATCAAAATCACTTGCTGTTATATTCCTTATCATAATCATCGAAGGTATCAAATTACTGAAAAGGATTTATGGGGTGCATTTAAAATTGTCGCTAAGGGTTGCCAACCTTTTAGCAGGTTTCTATTGTCTAATGATACTCTTTTCAAGGTTGGCAACCGTAAATCTAATGCGACAATTTTAACTGCACCCGATTTATGGGATGCTGACATAATTTATTTAGCTGGTAATTTTATTAAGTTAATTTTATGTGCCGGTTATTTTATGCGCTGGCATTTTTTTTTAACGATTGAATCATTCTCATGGTAACAGTTCAGCAATTGGAAAACTTACGCAACTACTTTAACAACGGCATCACCAAACCATACCAGTTTCGTAAAGAGCAATTAAAAAAATTGAAGCAATCCATTATTGTGCATGAACAGGAATTGTACGATGCTTTGTATAAAGACCTAAAGAAAAGCCCTGAAGAATGCTGGGTTACCGAAAACGGGCTGGTACTGTCTGAACTGAATGATACAATAAAAAATTTAGCTGCCTGGATGGAACCGGAAAGGGTAAAAACAAACCTGCTCAACCTGCCATCATCCAGTCACATATTAAAAGAACCTTTGGGTGTAGTGCTCATCATTGCTCCGTGGAATTATCCTTTTCAATTATTGATGAATCCATTGATAGGTGCCATTGCAGCAGGGAATTGTGTGGTGATGAAACCGAGTGAATTTGCTTATGCAACACAAGCGGTGATGAAAAAAATTATCGAAGAAATATTTGCCAACGAGTATATTTTGTATGCAGAAGGAGATGGAGGAAAAGTAGTGCCGGAGATGATGAACAACTTCAGTTTCGATCATGTGTTTTATACCGGCAGCACTGCGGTAGGAAAAATCATTTATCAAATGGCGGCTGAAAGACTGGTACCTGTTACATTAGAGCTGGGTGGAAAAAGCCCCTGTGTAGTAGAAAGTGATGCCGATATAAAAGTAGCAGCAAGGCGGATTGTAATGACAAAATTTAATAACTGTGGGCAAATGTGTGTGGCCCCGGATTATGTGCTGGTGCATGAAAGTAAGAAGGATGTATTGATAAATGAATTGAAAAAATGTATTCAGCAATTTTTTGGCGATCAACCCGAAGACAGCTACAACTATGGAAAGATGATCAATGAAAAACAATTCAGCCGGGTGACAAGTTATTTAAGCCAGGGCAATATTGTGCATGGCGGCAGAACAGATAAAGCCAAATTATTTATCGAACCTACCATCATGGAAAATATAAATTTGGATGATGCAATAATGCAGGATGAAATTTTTGGACCGGTGCTGCCTGTCATTTCTTTCAGCACAAAAGAAGCTGCATTGAAAATAATTGCACAGCACAAAAACCCTTTGGCCTTTTATGTGTTTACATCCAGCAGCAAAAAAGAAAAAGACTGGCTGGAGAGTGTGGCATTTGGTGGGGGATGTGTAAACAATGCAAGCTGGCACCTTACTAATCCTCATCTTCCCTTTGGTGGCAGGGGTTTTAGCGGAACAGGCGCTTATCATGGCAGGGCTTCTTTTGATACTTTCAGTCATAATAAATCTGTAATGAAAACACCAACCTGGTTTGACCCATCAATAAAGTATCCTCCGTTAAAAGGAAAATTGAAACTGTTTAAATGGGTGATCAAATGAGGTGGGTAAAGAAAACAGCAATTGGAATAATTATAGTCATAGCGGCTTTTGTGTTCTATGCTTTTTATATAAACCGTCATTCTGTAAATATGAGTACCAGACAAAAAATATTAAAAGCTGCTTACCCTGCATTGATGTGGATTACCAATCTTACCAAAAATAAATTAGCTATTTTAAAAAATGAAACGGTGCTGCCGCCGGTTTCATTTTATTCACTGCAGGCTGTAATGAATGATGGAAGCACATTTAATTTGTCCGCATTAAAAGGAAAAAAAGTTTTGCTGGTGAACACAGCATCCGACTGTGGCTATACCGATCAATACGAAGATTTAGAAAAACTATACCAGCAATACAAAGGGCAATTGGAAATACTGGCTTTTCCTGCCAATGATTTTAAGGAACAAGAGAAAGCTGATGATGCAACTATTGCAGCGTTTTGTAAAAAAAATTATGGTGTTAGTTTTCCTATCATGGCAAAAACTGTTGTGATTAAATCCGGCGAACAAAATGCTGTATTCAACTGGCTCAGCAATCCGGCCGGTAATGGCTGGAACAGTAAAGCTCCTTCCTGGAATTTTTCTAAATACCTTGTTGATGAACAGGGCAGGCTTACACATTATTTTGATCCCGGTGTTTCACCGCTTTCTAAAGAAGTGATTGCAGCGCTTACGCAAAATTCAAAATGAAATTTAATAGAGGTTAATCATCCAAATGTAAAATATGATTATTCTTTTCCCGGTGCTGCAGCCAATCTGTTGTTTTACTTTCTGCATCATATAAAGGAATTACTTGCTGCAGTTTATTTTTCCAATCAGCAGTTTTCATCAGGTCACCAAAACAATTGTTCAGTACATCCAGCATGGCGCTAACGGCAGTGCTTGCCCCGGGAGAAGCACCCAGCAAAGCAGCAATGCTTTTATCTTTTGCAAATACCAGTTCGGTACCAAATTCCAGCACACCACCTTCTGCTTCATCTTTTTTTATTACCTGCACCCGTTGCCCGGCAATGGCCAGTTCCCAATCGGCTGCTACTGCAGCAGGAAAATATTCTTTCAATGCCTCCACCCTGTCTGCATGATTTAAAGTGACCTGGTGAATTAAATATTTAGTGAGGGCAATATTATGCCAGCCTGCACCCAGCATAGGAATGATATTGGCAAACTCAAGGCTTTTGGACAAATCAAAATAAGAACCCTGCTTTAAAAATTTGGTGCTGAATCCTGCAAAAGGCCCAAAGAGTAATGCCTTCCTACCATCTATCAACCTTGTGTCTAAATGCGGCACACTCATGGGAGGTGCACCCACACCGGCTTTACCATATACTTTTGCATTGTGTTGTTTTATTACTGCGTCATTATTACAAACCAGCCATTGTCCGCTGATAGGGAAACCACCATAACCATCCGCTTCATCAATATTACTTTTCTGCAGCAGGGGTAGAGAGCCGCCGCCAGCACCGATGAAAACAAAATCGGTATAGCATTCATTCTTTTCATCAAACATCAGGTCTTCATACTGTACCAGCCAGGTACCATCTTCCTGTTTATCCAAATCTCTTACTTCATGATTCAAAAATAATTCTACGCCGGGCAGGCTGGTGAGATGTGCAAACAATACCCTGGTGAGGTTGCCAAAATTTACATCGGTGCCAATGTCCATTTTCGTGGCGGCTACTTTTTCTGTGTTGTCCCTGTCTTGCATTACTAACGGTATCCATTGCATCAGCTGGCTGGCATCATCAGAAAATTGCATGGCCGCAAACAGAGGATGCTGCTGCAATGCATCAAATCTTTTTTTAAGAAAAGCAACATTCTCCTCCCCCCACACAAAACTGATGTGTGGAATATTGTTGATGAAATTTTCTGGCTGGTCAAAATATTTTTCGTTTACCAGGTAAGCCCAAAATGATTTAGACAATTCAAATGCAGCAGCAATTTTTACTGCCTTGGAAATATCAACAGTGCCGTCTTCCTTTTGCGGTGTATAATTTAATTCACAAAATGCCGAATGGCCGGTGCCGGCATTGTTCCAGGCATCGCTGCTTTCTGCTGCCACTTCACCCAGCCGTTCATAAATGCTGATAGAAAAATTTGGGTTGAGTTCTTTTAATAAAATACCCAGTGTGGCACTCATGATGCCTGCACCAATGAGGGTGATATTTTTAACAGGTTGTGAATTAATTTGCTGCATGACGCAAAAATAAATGAATTGCAATGCAGATTACACGATACAGATTATGTTTTCATTTTATAAAATACCATTGTTATTTTCTGCGGTAAGCTTATTTTACAATCTTAAAATACAAAATGAATTACAACGACATTATTGGCAGCATCGGTGTTGGCCTCATTTTACTGGCTTATTGTTTCAATACTTTTTCATTGATACCCCGGGATGGTAAATTATTTTTTATCATGAATATCATTGGTGCCGGGCTTGCCTGCTATGCCTCCATCTTAATTAATTATGTACCTTTCATTATACTGGAAGGAGTGTGGTGTGCAGTGTCTGTAGCAGGCTTTATCAAACTTATTTCTAAAATCAAATAGCATGTTTACCAAAGCAGACATTGAAAAATATTTTCACGCTGAAAAATCGGAAAGCTGGTTGTTTATTGTCATTGCTGTTGTCGCTGTAATTGCTGCCATTGTATTTTTCTTTTTTATTAAAACTAATTTTCACAAAGGAGTAGCTGCACCATTGTTGTTGATTGGGCTGTTGCTGGGTATTACCGGCTTTACGGTTTATAAAAGAAGCGATAAAGACAGGCTACGCAATGTGTATGCTTACGATATGAATCCTGCCCAACT
Organism: Chitinophagaceae bacterium; assembly: GCA_031368105.1. GTDB lineage: Bacteria > Bacteroidota > Bacteroidia > Chitinophagales > Chitinophagaceae > Ferruginibacter. The sequence continues at coordinate 38,734 of JANLQY010000138.1, read as the reverse complement.
AAAAGCGCAGGAAATACCAAGAATGGAAACCGTGATGAAAAATTTTGTCATCTACCGATATGCAGAAATTGCCCTGGCTTTATTGGGCATAGGCTTGTTTGTATATTTTAAAAATAACGAAGTGCATCAATTTTGGAAAGGCTTTGGCATTGCTCTCGCCATCATGGCACTGCTTGCTTTAGCAGCAGATTATTTTGCGGAGAAAAGAGGGCATGTATATTTGGATGGATTGAAAGAAAAGGCCGGCATGATTAAATAGGGTCGGGGCGCTTAAAGCGACCTGAACCGTACTAAAATAATTTACATACTTCATTATCCGGCAAATCCCAATCACTCCACCCTCTAACAGCATCTGCCGTTAAGCCTGTTTGTTCATAAAACAATTCTTTATTGCACATGCTGCCATTTCGCAAGCCGGCATAATCTCGAAAGGAAGAGTAAGGCCAATCAGTTAAATCGTTTACTAAACCGGCAACTTTGGGGTTGTGATGTATATAAAAGAAACAGTTTTCGAGATAGTTTATTCTTCTACCTTCTATGTTTTCTGATAATATTTTTTCTTTTGTTTTTTGCCGGAATAAAGAACCACTCGTATTGTTTTGTTTGTTGATGGCCTGAGAATAACTGCTTAATAAAATTCCAAGACGGTATGCAAACTCCTGCATCGGTTTTCCTCCAAATGATACTCTTTCTCTAACGCTGTTTTCATTTGCATGAATGATAAAGTGAAAATGATTGGGCATCAGGCAATACGCAATAACATCTGCTATCGGTAAAATTTGCTCCCTCATTTTTTTGATGAAGAAAAGATAATTATTAGCGTTGAAAAAAAGAGGCTGTTTGTTATTGCCCTGGTTGTAAATATGATGAAACTCGTTTTGAAAGAGGTGCATGACAATACCTTTTACTTTAAAGATACTGCAAATACGGTTCAGGCCGCTTTGAGCGTCCCGACCCTATGACCCTATACCGGGCATTTTTCATGATAATTAATCAGCTCAATCGGTGTTTTTTCAAATTCGTAGCCGGCATATTTGATTACAATCTCATCCAGCACCGCATCAATTTCTTCCACTGTTTTTAAGGTTACTAATTGCAGGCGGTAATCTTTTATTCCGGGTAAACCTTTTAAGTAATTGGCATAATGGCGGCGCATTTCAAAAATGCCCACCACCGGACCTTTCCATTCGTAGCTTTTGTGTAAATGTTTTTTACACACTTCCACCCGGTCTTCAATGGTAGGAGAAGGCAGGTGCTCACCGGTTTTTATAAAATGTTTTATCTCGTCAAATATCCAGGGGTAGCCGATGGCGGCACGGCCAATCATTACACCATCTACACCGTAGCGGTTTTTATATGCCACTGCTTTTTCAGGACTGTCAATATCACCATTGCCAAAAATAGGAATGGTGATTCTTGGGTTGTTTTTTACTCTACCAATCAGTGTCCAGTCGGCTTCGCCTTTATACATTTGTGAACGGGTACGTCCGTGGATGGCCAGTGCTTTAATGCCCACATCCTGCAGGCGTTCGGCTACTTCCTCAATGTTCCTGGTATTATCATCCCATCCCAGTCTAGTCTTTACAGTTACCGGCAGCGAAGTAGATTTTACCACCGCACTTGTTAACCGCACCATCAAATCAATATCTTTCAGCACACCGGCACCGGCTCCTTTCATTGCCACTTTTTTTACTGGGCAACCAAAGTTGATATCAAGTAAATCAGGATTGGTAACGTCCACAATTTTTGCAGCCATGGCAAGGCTTTCTTCATCGCCGCCAAATATTTGTATGCCTACTGGTTTTTCATAATCAAAAATGTCCAGCTTTTTCCGGCTCTTGATGGCATCTCTTATCAATCCTTCAGAAGAAATAAATTCGGTGTACATCAGGTCGGCACCTTTGTCTTTGCATACTGCCCTGAACGGCGGATCGCTTACATCCTCCATGGGAGCAAGTAAGAGAGGGAATTCGGGGAGTTGTATATTTCCGATTGAAGGCATAAAATCTGTTTACAGTTTAGTGTTCACGGTTTGCTGTATGCTGAATACTGTTTGTAAAATTTTGAAATGGGCATTTCACAACTGTAAACATAAAACTGTAAACCGTAAACTTTTTAGGCTGTAAATTTACACACTTATAAGCAATCACTATGGCGCATTATGCAACCAGGCGTTTTAATTACTGGGGACAGTTAGGAATGTTAGCGGCTTTCTGTGGAGGAGGGCTCATTATTGGGGGATTGGCAAGTTTTATTCCGCTGATGGGTAAAATCAATTTGTTTGAAATGAAATCAGGATCTGCCAACCAGCTGATGGACAAATTATTGGTTCCTGAAAACGCCAATGCTTTGCGGTGGTCGCAATTTCTTACCACGTTTTTTTTATTTTTTTTACCACCGGTACTGTATGCCTGGCTTTGCCATATGAAACCCTTTATACATTTAGGGTTTAAAAAAAGCCTTGACATAAAAGAAGCTGCATTGGTCATATTGATCATGCTGGCAAGTCTCCCTGCTGTGGGAGCCCTGCAGGAAGTTACAGAAATGTTACCCTGGAGCAAAGCAACTTTACTGCAGTTTAAAGCAGCCGAAGATGTGTACAACAAACAGGTGGCGGTGATTGCCAGAATGGACAATGTGAGTGATTATATTATTTCTGTAATCGTAATTGCATTGCTGCCTGCGGTGTTTGAAGAAACTTTATTCAGGGGTGGGATACAAAACCTGCTGAGCCGCTGGTTTAAAATGCCGGTGCTGGCAGTGGTGGTAACGGCCATTGTTTTTAGTGCAGTGCATGGTTCTTATCTTGGTTTTCTCAGCCGCTTTGCATTGGGCTTTGTGTTGGGCTGGGTGTATTACCGTACCGGCAATATCTGGTTAAATATCATCGGGCATTTTTTTAATAATGCGGCGGCGGTTACTTCTTTGTATTTATCTACCAGGGCTGGCGAAAAAGTGGATCCTTCAAAAATGGAAGAACATTTTCCGCTCTGGGGTGGATTGCTGAGCATTGCGGTAGTGGGGGGCTTATTTATTTTGTTTGAAAAAATAAATAAAAAAGATATTGACCGGCCGGGAGAAGAAGTATTGATACCCGGTTACAACTTCAGCAACAATCCATTTATCAACGACATTGCTTCACAGGAAACCCCTCATCAACCTTAATATTCATGGCACTTAATAAAGAAGTTTTTAAAACCCGTTCTTTAACGGCAGTGGTATTTGCAGCGGTAATGCTCGTAGGTTTGTTTTGGAATTTTTGGAGTTTCTTGTTTTTGTTTACCATCATTCATTTTGGCTGTTGGTATGAGTTTGTGAAATTGATGAAGAAGATTTACAGAGAAAAATTTTTGCCTTATTGTTTGCTTGGATTGGTTTATATCACGATGCCTGTGTTGATGATGCTTGATTTAAGAACTGTATGGAATGACGTTGAAGGATTTAAAGGGCACACAGATTTTGGAAATACAATCCCGACAGCAATCATCTTTAGTATCTGGATAAATGATACAATGGCCTATATCGTTGGTTCTTTTATTGGTAAAACCCCTTTCTCAAAAATATCACCTAAAAAAACATGGGAGGGAACAATCGGCGGAATTATTTTGTGTGTGCTTGTTATTGGATTTCTCTTTCCTTTATTTGCTGATAAATTTTTATACCACTTTGCTCAACAAAAAATTTATTTTTTCATAGCTGCCATCTGTGCCATCTTCGGCACTGCCGGTGATTTATTGGAAAGCAAAATAAAACGCATGGCCGATGTAAAAGACAGCGGCTCGTTTATGCCCGGCCATGGCGGATTTCTGGATCGTTTTGATTCTTTGCTGGTAGCTGCTCCTTTTGTGTGGCTGTATGTAAAATTGTTTGTCTGAACAGGGATTTGGGAAGATTAATATGATTAAGATGATTGGGAGCATTCAAATTATTGCAGTCTTTTATTGTTTAACTGTTATATGGATATTGTTTAAAAAATCACCTCTTCAAATTGAACTATTTGCACATTTGCCTATTTGCAACATCTGCACATTAATATTCTTACATTTGCCGCCTAAACTGCTCACATGACGATTCACCGGGAAGGATATAAATCCATTGCTATTGGCACTATTATTTTTATTGCGCTCAACTTGATTTCTTTGTATGCAGTATGTCCTTTCTCTGCTCTGCTTAGTGGGGTAATATTTTTTGTCACACTTTTTTTGCTGCTCTTCTTAGTATCATTTTTCCGGATACCGAACCGGGTATTGACCATCAGTGAAAATGCCATCGTAGCTCCGGCAGATGGTAAAGTGGTGGTGATTGAAGAAACAACTGACCCGGAATATTTTAAAACAAAAAGGCTGCAGGTATCTATTTTTATGAGCCCTGCCAATGTGCATGTAAACCGCAACCCTGTCAGCGGACTGGTGGTGTACAATCAATACCACAAAGGAAAATATTTAGTGGCCTGGCATCCCAAATCTTCTACCGAAAATGAACGCCACAGTGTGGTGATAAGAAAAGGTGAAAATGAAATTTTGGTAAAACAAATTGCCGGCGCACTCGCCAAAAGAATAATAAATTACCTGGAAGTGGGCCAGCAGGTAAACCAAACAGACGAGATGGGCTTTATCAAATTTGGCAGCCGGGTAGACCTGTTATTACCAATGGGAACTAAAATAAATGTAGAACTAAACCAAGTAGTACAGGGTGGTGTAACGGTGATTGCCACTTTATAATAATTGATATTTTTTAACAGTTGGTAATTGGCAAAATGCAATTAACCCACTACATTTACGTTGATTAATCAAACAAATAAAAAAGCACAAGTATGAAAAAAGTATTTTTATTAGCTACCGCAGCATTACTGGTAACAGGTGTAACATTTGCTGACAATGGTAAGAAAGGCAAGAAGTCCAAAAAGTCAAAATCCTGCTGCACTAAAAGTGGAAAATCTTGCGGCAGCAAAGAAAAAGACGAAAAAGCAAAAGAAGAAACAACAACCAAAATGTAAAGCTTTGCTGAAACGAATTACCCCTTCACTATACGGAGGGGATTTTTTTTTGCCCTAAAAAATAGTTTTTAGTTCTTTAAGGCACTTTACAGTGTAGGTAGGTTTTAGTAAAGTGGTAACGTTGATGTGGTTTACAAAAATATTATCCATGCCTGCATTGATGGCGCCTTGTATGTCGGCATCTAAATTATCTCCCAGCATAATGCTTTGATGCAATTCAGCGCCAGCCTTGTTCATAGCGTAATCAAAAATTTCTTTCTGCGGCTTGATGCTGTTACTGGCTTCGGATGTTACCACATGCGTAAAGTAAACATTGAGCCCGCTGTTGTTGAGCTTGCTCCATTGTGTTTTTTCAAAACCGTTGGTGATCAGGTGCAGATCATATTTGTTGTTCCGTAAATAATCCAGCACTTCAAAAGTGTAGGGAAACAATAATTTTTTGGTCGGTAAAACTTCGAGAAATTTTTCACTCATGGACTTTGCCAGTACTTCATCACCAATTTTAAATTCCAGCAGTGTGCGCCACATGCGTTTCCATTTCAGTTCTTCGCTGTTGATAAAACCTTTGTGGTAGCGGTCCCACAGTATTTCGTTGTGTATTTTGTAAAGCTTGTAAAAGTCTTCAAAAGGCACCACGCCTTTTTTCTCCAGGTCAAAAAACACATATATTTCTATCAGCGTTTCTTTGGCATTGGCATCAAAATCCCACAGGGTGTGATCGAGATCGAAAAAGAGATGTTTGTATTTCATATTAACTATAACTGCAAAATTGCCAGATTTATTATTTTAAAACGCTAAAATTGTAAAATAGTTGTGACAAGATTATCACCACATCACTTAATAGCAGACCATGAGCAATAAAAATATAGTAATAACCGGCGCTTCTAAAGGAATAGGCAGGGCCATTGCTGAAGCATTTGCAGCAGCAGGAGCAAACTTTTTTTTATGTTCCAAAAATGAAAAACTGCTCCAGGAAACCACGGCTGATTTACAGGCCAGGTTTCCAAACAGTAATTTTTTGGTAAAGGCTTTTAACCTTGCGGTAAAAGAACAGGCCATTAATTTTGGCAAATGGGTAAATGAGCATTGTGCGGCGGTTGATATTTTGGTAAACAATGCAGGTTTGTTTTTACCCGGCAGTGTGTATAATGAAACTGATGGCGTGCTGGAAACCATGATCCATACTAATTTGTACAGTGCTTATCATCTTACCCGTGTACTGCTGCCCGGTATGATGGCAGAAAAGAAAGGCTATATTTTTAATATCTGTTCCATTGCTTCCCTGCAGGCTTATGATAATGGCGGCAGCTACAGCATCAGCAAATTTGCCATGATGGGCTTCAGTAAAAATTTACGGGAAGAGATGAAGCCTTACAATATAAAAGTTTCTGCTGTGTATCCCGGTGCAGTACTCACCAACTCCTGGGGCAATTATGATAACAGTGCCCACCGCATTATGGAAGCAGCTGATATTGCTGCAATGATTGTAGCAGCCACCAAACTTTCACCATCAGCAGTAATGGAAGACATTGTACTGCGGCCGCAGCTGGGGGATTTGTAAAAATTTCTCTCAACAATTTTTTCAAACCATTCACACTATTATTTTGTGTTGCTTGCAGTGGTAGTTTATTTTTACAGCCTTAGCTATGCAACTGCGATTACCGAAAATATTTTTACTGTTTATTGTACTTACCAATTGGAATAATATTGTATTGGCACAGGTAAAGTTTACAACCATCATTACTCCCGCCACTATCGGCACAGATGAAACTGCAGAACTGAAACTGATAGTGAGGAATGCAGACAAAGTACAGTTAATAAAGCCTCCCGGGTTAAAAAATTTTATTGTTGTTGGCGAGCCCACCAGGGAAATTGGCGTAGAAGCAATTGCTGGCGCTTATACCAGCATCACTTACCTGCTGAAGCCGAAAACAAAAGGGAATTATACCATTGCCCCGGCTACCATACTGGCAGATGGAAAATCGTGGCAAAGCAATGCTGTAAAAATAAAAGTAGTCAGCGGCACAACAGGCAACAGTGCTAACAGTAACTCACCCTTCAGCGGTTTGATGCCACTGGATGAACCGGCGGAAGAAACTACTTACAAAGATTTTATTTTAAAAAAAGGAGACAGCATATCCGATAAGATCAACAGGAATATTTTTATTAAAGTAGAAACCAATAAAACTTCCTGTTATGTTGGCGAGCCGTTAGTGGTAACGTATAAATTATATACCCGGTTAAAATCCGTTAGTCACCTGACGAAGCCTCCTGCCTTTAGTGGATTTTCGGTAATTGATTTACTGCCCATGGGTGAAGACAAATATGTGGTGGAAAAATTTAATGGCAGGGATTATAATATGTACATCCTTCGCAGGGCACAGTTGTATCCGTTGCAGGCGGGCACAGTTGAACTGGAAGCTGCCTCGGTAGAAAATGATATTCATTTTGTAAAACAGGAATACCTGGATAAATATAACCCGGCGATTGATTTGCAAAATGATTTTGTGCCGGGCTCATTGCCGGCTGAAGCAGTGGTGGATGAAAAAATAATACTTGACAGCAAACCCATGCTGGTAAAAGTAAAGGCACTTCCTGCAGATAAAAAAAAGCCATCTTCTTTTAATGGTGCTGTGGGAAATTTTACCATCAGTGGTGATGTAGAAAAAAATTATTTTACCACCGATGATGAAGGGGAATTAAAAATAACTATTTCAGGCACTGGTAATTTAACGCTGATAAATGCACCTGAGCTGCTGTGGCCATCCGGCATTGAAGCCTTTGAACCAACCATGAAAGATGAACTAAATAAATTGTCTGTTCCCGTTAGTGGCAACAAAATTTTTGAATATACTTTTGCCGTTACCAAAAATGGAAGCTATACCATGCCTGCAGTTGAATACAGTTTTTTTGATCCCGTCACGAGCCAGTACAAAATGGTTAGTACAAAACCAATCAATATCAATGTATCAAAAGGTACAGGTAAACAGCCGGTGATATCTGTTGCAGAAAATACCGGCAGCAGGGAAAGTTTTTCTGAAACCATCTTTACAAAAAGATGGTTCATCATTGTGCCGGTAGCTTTGTTGATATTTTTTGGGTTGGTTTTTTGGCTAAGGGTTGATGGGAAAAAACAGCAGCAAACAGATGCCGCAAAAAAAATAACGGAAGAAAATAATGAAACAAAACAATTGCCGGTTGAAAACCCGTTGGCGAAAACAGAAATGATGTTGCTTAGCAATAATGCCGTGGGTTTTTATACAACATTGAATAAAGAGCTGCGTATTTTTTTAGCGGCTAAGCTGCAGTTGGCTCCCGAAACTATGAACAAAAAAAATATTGCGGAAGGGCTTGATAGATCAGGTGTATCGGTGGGTATGAGTATGGTTATTCAGGATCTGTTAGATGAAATTTCTATACAACTTTATACGCCGCTGATAGATGAAACCAGGCTGCAGGATTGTTATGAAAAAGCCATTGGAGCGATACATGCGTTTGATAAAAACAAGAATTAATATTTTTTTATGATTCAGGCAGCTGCAGCGTCCAGACCCAATTCTAATTTTCAGTAAACTTATATCCGATGCCTCTTACCGAGTGAAAATATTTTGGGTTGCGGCTGTCTTCTTCAAAATATTTGCGGAAGCTTAAAATAAAATTATCAATGGTACGGGTGGTGGGATAAACATTGTAGCCCCATACTGCCTGCAAAATTTTTTCTCTTGTCACCACTTCATTTTTATTTTCTATCAGCAGTTTCAGCAGCATGATTTCTTTTTTGGTGAGGGTAATTTTGCTGCCATCTTTGGTGCTGCATTCCAGCAGGCTGAAATCAATTTTATTTTTGCCAAATGTATAAACCTGGTCTACGGGTTTACGGATAGAAAGCTGCTTGCTTTTTTGTACCAGTTTGGCAACCCTCAGTAACAGTTCTTCCAGGTTAAAAGGTTTTGTCAAATAATCATCTGCTCCTTTTTTTAAACCAAGCACCCTGTCGGCACTGCTGTTTTTAGCACTCAGCATCAGGATAGGAATATTGTTATTTTGCAGGCGGATGCTTTCGCAAACACTGATGCCGTCCAGCTCTGGCAGCATCACATCCAGTATCATTAAATCAAAATGTTCTTTCTGTACCTGCTCCAATGCCTCCACACCATTCCAGGCACTGGTTACTTCATAATCTTCCAGCTCCAGGTTTAGCTTCAGTGCTTCCTGCAGGTTTTCTTCATCTTCTACAAGTAATATGGAAATTTTTTTTTGCATCGGGGGCAATGGTGAATTGTGAATTGTCAATTATTAATTAGTCTTCCTGTATCTCATTGAGTATTGATTATTGAAAATTGATCATTGATTATTTTTGGTTTTAAAATTATTTTAATCAATCCTTCATTTGCATCTCCGCATAATCCATTTTATTGTAGGATAGTATTTACAATTGACCATTCACAATTAACCATTCACAATTGACACTGACTATTCATGCCAAAAATTCAATTGTAAAAATACTCCCTGCCGGGTTATTATCTGATATAAAAATTGCGGCCTTATGTTGCTGAACAATTTTTTTGGTAAGGTACAATCCAAGCCCTGTGCCCTTTGCTTCTTTGGTTGCTTTGTTGCCGATGCGGTAAAATTTTTCAAATACTTTTTTCCTGTCTTCTGCTGCTATTCCCCTGCCTTCATCTTTTACTGATAAATTTATTTTAGTTTCCTGTTGCAGTAATGAAATGGTCACTACAGCATCTTTGGCAGAATACTTCCCTGCATTATCAATTAAATTATTTACCGCCATTTGCAGCAGCAACCTGTCGCCTGTAAAAAGAATGCCGTTGCTTATCTCAGTTTTGTAAATCCTTTGGGGAAAACGATTTTTAAAATCATTTACACAATCAGCAACCAATACAGAAAGGTCAAAGTTTTCTTTAGTAAGGTGGTGCCTTTTGTCTTCCATCTGCGTTACCAGCAGCATATTATTGCAGAGTGCATTCAGGCGATTGGCTTCCTGTATGGTATTCTGAATAAGCCGCTGTTGCTGGCTTTCATCCAGTTTTCTTTTTTGCAGCGTTTCTAAATTGAGCTTGGCAATAGCGATGGGTGTTTTTAATTCGTGGGTGATGGCCATCATAAAATTTTGCTGCTGCTGCCCCAGCTGCAGTTGTCTTCTTACTGCCCTGAAAATAAAAAAAGCACCAGCCATGATGACTAAAAAAAACACCGACCCTTCGCCAATGTACTGTGCTGTTTTTCTTTTTTCCGCATCCTGTATTACTGTTGCTTTATTAAAATAATTAGGATTGTCTTTCATTAATTGCCCCACTTCATAATCTGCCATCTGGTGGTTTTGCTTGTTGAGGGCAATGAACCACCATACCAATGCCGCTACAATGTACAGCAGCAAAAACCAGTACACAATAAAGACGAACCGGAGTTTTTTTGTTTTGTATGAAGAGAGTGGCATGGGATGTTGAAAATATTGATAACATATAAAAGAACCAGCCTGTTCGGAGAGAAGGTATGGTTTAAAAAAAATCTGTAACAAATTACTTTACTTTCTCTACCCTTACTCCCACACTCACCACATTCGGTAAAGGATTTTCCCTCATCACCTGCCCTATGGTAAAATGATACGCACCTTGTTTTGAAAAGAAATGTTTTGGTGCATTGGTGAGTGGTTTTCTTACTTCCCAGATATCATCCATGCCGGTACCTTCCCATCCTTTGGCATCATTGCCCAATTCCAGCTCCACCCTTTGGTATTTTGCAGCACTGTCGCCTGGCATTTTTGTGCCCACACTAAGCCAGATATTATTGTAACGGTAAGCATCGGTATGGCGCAATACAATAAATATATTGTACAGGGCAGCAGTATCGCTGATGGTAAAATCGAAGCCGGGCTGAAAACTATTTTGCCACTGGTATTCTTTTATGGAAGTATTCTTTTCATACACATCCAGTGTGTTGCAGGCTGCAAAAGAAGCAGCACCTGCCACCAACACTAAAAATGAGAACAACTTATTTTTAAAAACCAATCTGCTCATTATTGATAAAAATTATTCAACCACAAATAAACGAATAAACAAGTAAACCTGCCGCAGGCAGGCCAAATTACAAAACATTCAGTACCTGCTCCTTTGCTTTTTCCAGTTCATCTTTCATGGTTACTACACATTTTTGAATTTCGGCATCATACGCTTTGCTGCCCGTGGTATTTATTTCCCTGCCAATTTCCTGGATGATGAAAGATAATTTTTTACCCTTCGCCACATCATCGTTGGCCAGTAAAGTGCGGAAATATTCACAGTGTTGTTTCAATCTTACCTGTTCTTCGTGGATGTCTATCTTTTCAATGTAATAAATCAGTTCCTGCTCCAGCCTGTTGCCATCATAGTTTTCTTTGCCCACATGTGCTTCCAGCAACTGTACTATTTCTTCCCTTATCCGTTTCATGCGGTTGGGTTCCAGCTTTACAATCTGTTCTTCCTGTGCATTGATATTGGTGATGCGTTTGTACAAATCTTTTTCTAAGCTGGCACCTTCTTCTTCCCGGTGTTTGTTCAGTTCATCCAATGCACCCTGTAATACTTTTTTAAATTCCTCAAAATCGGTATCGTTCAAAATATCATTGGCAGGTGTTACCACTTCGGGTAGACGAAGCAAAGCACTTAGTACAGAGTTGGTGTCAATGTTCAATTCACCAGCCAGTGTTTCTATCTGCTGGTAATATGCTTTTATCAAATCGGTATTAATATTTACCGGCTTGGAAGTTCCATTTTGTTTGATGCTGATGATACAATCAATGGTGCCACGAACCAACTGGTCTTGTAAAATACTCCTGATCTCAAATTCGTAAGGGCGCAGTAATGGTGGCAGGCGGAGTTGTATTTCAAACTGTTTTCCATTCAGTGATTTTATTTCTACCAGGAAAGTTTTGTCGTTTACTGTCTGTTCGGCTCTTCCAAAACCGGTCATTGATTTTAGCATCGTTATTATTTAGCTCGTAAGTTACTTATTATGTTGCCATCAAATTTTTTTATCGGCAATACTATTTATTTAAAAAAAAGCAATTGATACATTTCCTGCCGGCTGAATACCCTCATTTCTCCGGGCATCATTTCCTGCAGGCTGCAGTTTTCAATTCGGTGACGGATGAGCCGCAAAGTTGGAAAGCCCACCGCAGCAGTCATCTTACGCACCTGCCTGTTTTTTCCTTCGGTCAATATTATTTTTATCCAGCTGGTAGGAATATTTTTTCTAAAACGTACAGGAGGATTTCTTTCCGGCACTCCAGGCGCTGTCTCAAAAATGGAAGCAGTGCATTTTTTTGTAGTGTACTTTTTTCCATCAATAGAAATATCCACCCCACTTTGTAATTCGGTGATGGCTTTATTGGTAACGCTGCCATCTACCTGCACCCAATATTCTCTTTGGTGTTGTTGAGCAGGATTGAGCAATGCATGATTTAATTTTTTATCGTTGGTTAAAATCAGCAGGCCTTCACTGTCGTAATCCAATCTTCCAACGGCATATACATCCGGCGGCACATCAAAAAAATCTTTCAGTACCTGCTTGCCTTCCTGCGAAGTAAACTGGGACAGCACATTAAATGGTTTGTAGATGATGCAGTAAAAACTCAAGCGAAAAAATTATAGACTGGTTGAAAAAAAAATAAGTTTCGGCACACGGTAAAAATAAGAAAGCCCAGCGTTTAATGCCGAGCTTTATTATATGAATGGGTTAGTAAGTACCGGGAAATAAAATTCCCATCACAATATTAAAAATAAATTTTCCTATATCGAAAAAATAATCAAATTTTTTTATTCACATTTTGTTTTTTATTGTGGATAATGCAAATGCTTTTTCGCCATTAAAATAGTTGTGACAAACCACTTTGTATTCATCATTGCAAAATGATTGGCAATTGAAAATGTTAATCAGTCCATGAAACTATTGATGTCACTGCATTACAGCGGTATTTATTTTTATGCTGCTGTTGTTAGTTAACGATAATTGAGTTGTATAAATTCATTTATTCCTACTGCAACTGTTTATGGCGGAGATATTTTTTCACACAAAAAATATTTCCAAATCATAAAAAAATTATCAGTCAGTCTTGTATTGCTTTGCTAAAAGTGTAAAAGCAAAGCCCATTACCTTTGTAAAAAACTATTACATGCAATTCCCTTCACCTGTTTCTGTAAAATGGTTAGCTGAATTTATCAATGCTGAATTGGTTGGAAACGATACTGCCAATGCTACCGGCATCAACGAAATACATCGGGTAGAAAAAGGTGACCTGGTTTTTGTAGATCATCCTAAGTATTATGACAAGTGCATCAACAGTGCTGGCAGTTTTATCATCATCAATAAAAAAACAGCATGCCCGGAAGGTAAAGCATTGCTGATAACAGACCATCCTTTTGAAGCGTATTGTAAAATCGTTAATCACTTCAATCCTTTTACTCCATCATTAAAAGTAATGAGTGATTCAGCAACCACAGGCGAAGGAACATTCATTTATCCAACTGCTTTTATTGGCAACAATGTAAGCATCGGCAATAACTGCATCATTCATCCCAACGTAACCGTACTCGATAATTGTATCATCGGCAACAATGTGGTGATACAGGCAGGCACTGTTATTGGCAGCGATGCATTTTATTACAATGGAAAAAAAGACAGGGAACTGTGGTATAAAAAAATGCCAAGCTGCGGCAGGGTAATCATAAAAGACTTTGCAGAGATTGGCGCCAACTGTACTATTGACCGGGGTGTAAGCCATGATACCGTAATTGGTGAAGGTACTAAGTTTGACAACATGGTACACATTGGTCATGATACTGTGATTGGAAAAAATTGTTTGTTTGCGGCACAGGTAATTGTGGGCGGATGCACAGAAATAAAAGATGGCGTGACTTTATGGGGGCAGGTGGCTATCAACAAAACATTGACAGTGGGAGAGAATGCCGTGTTGTTGGGAAGAAGTGCCATTGCATCTTCAATAGAAGGAAACAAAACTTATTTAGGCGCCCCTGCACAGGAGGTGAGTATTGCAAGAAGAGAATTTGTTTGGATAAAAAGAATACCGGAGTTGTGGAAAAAGGTAATGAATGAGAAGTGATCAATTATTTTACAGCAGCATAATTATATTGTAGCACTGCCTGCATAAACTATCTTCAAATTACCAAATCATCAAATCAATTTTATTCCGGTTTAAAATCGTAAGGCAGCATGTCGCCAGTTTTTTCCCAGGTCCAGTAGCCATTGATGGTAATGTCATTTTGATTGTAATAAAATCCGTTTTGTTCTATTGCTATTGATTGTGTTGCAGGAATATTGATGATGGACAATTCAAATTTTATTGGGGCATCTTCATTTAGCTGGGTGTATGCTGTTTCCGGTTCTTCATTTTTGTACAGCACTGCAATGTCTGGTTGATTGGGATTTATTTCCACCACCTGTGTGCTGTCGTCTTTACTGCAGTTTAAAGCCACATAAAAATTAGACAGTTTGATGGCGGTATCTGTTCCATTTAGTTTAGTGATAAGCTGTATTTCAAAACCTTCTTCTTTCAAATTTTTATTGTACAGGCTCCGCATGAAATGCAGGATAGAACCCTTGTAAGCCTTCAGCCTGCTTTCCTTCCAGCCAATTCTCTGCATGGAATCTGACGTTTGCATTTCTTCAAACAATGGATAGCCGGTGAAAGTACTTACCAGTGTTCCATAGTCGTGTGTAAAAGAATCAAGCGTATATTTTATTTTGTATCCCAATGCAGGGTTTTCAATTTCTAATGGTTCGGATACCAGCACTTTTAAGCGGTTTCTTTTTTTAGAAAAATAAAATTTTAGTGCTTCTTTATTTTTGATTGTACACAATTTGCTGTTGGTTGTTTTGCCAATAAAATTATCAGTAAAAAAATCACCATACTTTATCCATCCATCCTTCACTTCATTGCTCGTTTTGATGGAAACTTCTTCCATCGCTTTTTCTTTTTGCTTCAGTTCTATTACAATGTTTTTATCCTCCGCATCGGTGGTGCTGATTCTTTTAGTGGCAGTTTCGTAGCCGGTAAAAGTAACCACCAGGTCGTATCCACCATTGGGCAACCTTAGCATAAACAGCCCTTCAATACTGGTGGCCGTACCCACGGTGGTATTTTGTGCAAACACCGATGCAGCCTGCAGCGGCGCTTTGGTGGCAGCGTCAATTACTTTACCACTAATTAAGAAACTGGTTGATTGTGCAAAGGCAAAGACAGAGAAGAAGAGGGTCGATAAAAAGAAAATAATTTTTTTCATGCAGAGTTGTTTTTCAAAAAGCATACCTGAATATGTTTACGAAAATACATTAACGGTTGTTAAGCTTTTGTTGCAATAAGCTGCAGGTATGTGCAATGGTATCTTCCATTTTTGTATAATGGAAATTGGGTAAAAATTTTTTTAGTTTGCTGTTATCAAAATATACGGAAGCCAATGCGGTGGCAGCAGTTTCTTTTGTTACCAAGGGATCTTTATGGGTAAACCAGCTTTTCACCGCTTCCAGCCGCCACACAATTTTTGCAATAGCAGGGGTTACCATTTTATGCGGCGGTTTTTTATTAAATGCTTTTGCAATCAGGTTAAATATTTCCCGGTAGCTTTTGTTTTCGGCACTGATGATAAAACGCTGGCTGCTGACATCACTCTCCATTAATGCAACCATTGCTTTTGCTACATCCCTTCCATCTGCAAAGCCGGTGATGCCATCCGAGTACCAGGGAAACTCTTCATACACCGATTTAAAAATCTTTGAACTGCCAGCTTCCCAATCACCATCACCTAAAATGATCACTGGGTTTACAATCACCGCTTCCAGCCCTTCGCCGATGCCACGCCATACTTCCAGCTCTCCCAAATATTTGCTTTGCCCGTAATTGCTGTTGCTGGTTTCTTCTGTCCAGTTCATTGTTTCGTTCACCGTTTCATTTTCTCTTATTCTTCCCAATGCCGCAACCGAACTTACATGTACTAATTTTTTTACTCCTGCATTAATAGCCGCATTCACCACATTGGCAGTGCCCTCTACATTTATTTTAAACATTTCTTTTTTTCGGGAAGGATTAAAAGTAACAATGGCAGCACAATGATATACCTGTTGTATGTCTTGTTGCTGCATGATTTCTTCCAAACCAACAACGTCGAGGATATTGCAGGGAAACTGCAGCAGCGGAGAATTAAAATTGGGTAATGCAGTATTATTATAGATAGCCACCACGCTTTCTCCCTTCGCCAACAACTGCGTAATTAATTCTTTGCCTACCAGGCCGGCGCCTCCTGTAACTAAGATCATAATTGATAATTGATAATTAATAAATGACAATTATCTATAGTTCTTGAAAACTTGAGCATAGAATAAAATTCTTTAATTCTGCACAAATTATTAATTATAATATTATCAATTATCATTTATACTCATAAAACCCCTTTCCTGTTTTTCTCCCCAACTCACCCTTTGCCATTTTATCAATTTGTATGGCAGATGGTTTAAATCTTTCTTCTCCATCAAATGCATCATACAGTGATTGTGATACTGCTAAATTAATATCCATGCCAATCAGGTCCATCAGTTTGAAAGGGCCCATTTTAAAACTAGTTGCTTCCATGATGCGGTCTATATTTTCAAAATCGGCAATGCCCAATTCCACCAGCTTCATTGCTTCTAAATAATAATGCCTTGCCACCCGGTTCACAATAAATCCGGGAGCATCTTTACATATCACCGGAATTTTATTCATTTGTTTGCAAAGCTGGTAAATTTTTTGTGCAACCGCTTCACTTGTTTGTTCGCCCTTTACCACTTCCACCAGTTTCATAATTTGTGCAGGATTAAAAAAGTGCATACCCACCATTCTTTCGGGATGAATAATTTCTTTTTGTATGGTGGATATGGAAAGAGAAGAAGTATTACTGGCAAAAATAGTATCCTTATTATTGAAGGCTGCCAGCTGGTTGAATATGGAAACTTTGGCTTCTACTTTTTCTATGATGGCTTCTATAAAAACATCGGCAATGCAACCGGGGATAGTATTTACAAATTGTATCCGCTGAAAAATATCACTGCTTTTTTCGGGAGAAATTTTTTGTTTGTCAACTAATGACTGCAGGCTTTTTTGAATATTTATTTTTGCTTTATCCAGCACTTCATTATTGATATCAAACAGCAAAGTTGGGAAACCGCTTTGTGCTGCTACCTGTGCAATGCCACTGCCCATGGTGCCTGCGCCGATAATACAAATAGAAGAAACAGTATTCATACAATGTATTCTCTTTTACTCCAGTTTTCAATTTTTATTCCGGGGATTTTGCCAAAATGTTTTTCATTGTTTGTTACAACTATCATTCTGCTTTCCAATGCAGCAGCTGCAATTAATATATCTATATCATCTACAACCGTTCCTTTCTCCGCAAGTTTACAAAAGATATCTGCGGCTATCTCTGCCATTTTTGAAGTAACACTCAGGATATTTTTAGCCGGGAACATTTTTTTGAATGCGGCAATTTGACGTTTTGCTTTTATTGATTGCAGGCCACTTAATATTTCAAAATGATTGATGGAGGAAATATAAGGTGCTTTATTCTTTACAGCAAAATGATGAGAGAAATTTTTTACTACGAGAGGGTAATTTTTAAAAAAATAACTGAGTATGTCTGTGTCAATAAGATATTTCATAAACCGTTTCTTCTGTGAGATGTCCTGCGGTTCAGCATAACGCTATCCAGTGTTTTAAGCTCTTTGTCAGACAATTCATTCCAGATACCTGCAAAATCAAGTACGTTTGGTTTTTGCTTTTTAAGGAAAGGCTTTTTACTCCGGGGGTTATTAACAACATTCGGTTCAACACTTATTGTTGCTCTTTTGTTTTTTATAGTTGTTGTGTTAAACATACTCAAAAATAATTAATTTTTTCATAACCACAAAACTACAAAGCCCCCGTAAACTGCTTCAAAAACCTCACATCATTTTCACTGAACAAACGTAAATCTTTGATCTGGTATTTTAGCATGGTGATGCGTTCGATACCCATTCCAAATGCAAAGCCGGTGTACTTGTTACTGTCAATGCCACAATTATCCAGCAGATTGGGATGCACCATTCCGCAGCCTAAAATTTCTACCCAGCCGGTGTGTTTGCAAACATTACAACCCTTGCCAGCACAGATCAGGCAACTGATGTCCATCTCGGCACTTGGCTCGGTAAAAGGAAAATAACTTGGCCTAAAACGCACTTTAAAATTTTTGCCAAACATTTCCTGAACAAAGAAATACAGTGTTTGTTTCAGGTCGGCAAAAGATACATTCTCTGCAATGTACAAGCCCTCTACCTGGTGAAAAAAACAATGTGCCCTGGCACTGATGGTTTCATTTCTATACACCCTGCCCGGGCAAATAATGCGGATAGGTAATTTTCCCTTTTCCATTTCCCTCACCTGCACACTGGAAGTATGTGTACGCAAAAGCCAGTCTGGATTTTGTAAAATATAAAAGGTATCCTGCATGTCTCTTGCCGGGTGATTTTCCGGTAAGTTGAGTGCAGTAAAGTTGTGCCAGTCATCTTCTATCTCCGGGCCTTCTGCCACGGCAAAGCCTAAACGCTGAAAAATAGAAACGATCTGGTTGCGTACAAGGCTGATGGGGTGCCTTGTGCCGAGTGGTAATGGGTCGCCGGGCAAACTTAGGTCCAGCTCATTCACAGCTGCCTGCAGATGCCCGCCGGTAGTAGTTTTTAATTCTTCATATTTTGCTTCTGTAAATAATTTGAATTCATTCAGCAACTGGCCAAATTCCTTTTTTTTATCTGCTCCCACATTTTTCATTTCCCCCATCACTTCTTTCACCAGTCCTTTGGCGCCTAAGTATTTTATACGGAAGGCTTCTGCCTCTTCACTTTTTTGGGCAATAAAACCTTTGATCTCTTTTTTGTATTCGTCAATCTTCTGTACCAAATTTTCCATGGAGCAAAAGTAATAAAATTGCCGGGTATAAGATTAATCCACACTTTTCTTGTTACTGTTTCTTGTTTCTCGTTTATTTATCTTCAGCCAGCTTTTATAAAATTGCTTTTGCCTTTAAGCACCGCTAATTAGTGGATTGGGGCTTTTTCTTTAAGTTTGCCCAAATTAAAAAACTGATGTACGATCTGCATGACTTTTTATCGCCTGTAAACATTCATGGTTTAAATGGAGATGACGGCTACAACGACGGGCAATTTGCCAAACACATTGACGTATATGAAACCGAACTGCCCGATATCACCGATGCAGACATTGTGCTGGTGGGAGTGGACGAATACCGGGGCAGCGGAATTTTCAATGATAATATTTATGCAGCAGACAGCATCCGAAAACAACTGTACCAACTGCACTACTGGCATTTTGATGTGAGCATTGCCGACATTGGCAATATTAAAACAGGGGCATCCTTAAACGATAGTTATGCCGCCATCAAAACTGTGCTGGCCGAATTACTGCGGATGGGCAAAACGGTAGTGATTATTGGCGGCTCACATGATGTTATGCTGGCGCAATATTTTGCTTACAAAGAATTGGGAAAATCAGCCGAAGCTACCTGCATAGATGCCACGATAGACCTTCGTGGAGAAAGCTCCATCCGGAGTGAAAATTTTTTGCTGGAAATGCTTACCGGCGAACCCAACTTTATTAAACATTACAACCACATTGGTTTCCAGAGTTATTTTGTTCACCCCCGTATGCTGGAAACAATGGATAAACTCCGCTTTGACTGCCATCGGGTAGGCAAGGCAAAGGAAAATATAGAGGAGATGGAACCCGTGTTGCGGAATACCCACCTGCTGAGTTTCGACATCACCGCTGTAAAATACAGTGATGCCCCTTCGGGCAAATGCAGCCCCAATGGTTTTACTGGGGAGGAAGCATGCATACTTACCCGTTACGCAGGTATGAGCAGCCGCCTCAGCAGTTTTGGCGTGTATGGCTACCAGCCACAGGATGATGTGAATGAATTAACTGCTGTACTGATAGCACAAATGCTGTGGTATTTTATTGATGGTAAAAGCAGGAGCAAGCAGGAAGCTTCTTTACAGGAGAGCAGCCTTTTCAACGAGTTCAACACCATGATTGCAGAGGAAGTTGCCGTATTTTTGCAAAGCCGCCGCACAGGCAGGTGGTGGATGCAGCTGCCCGATAAAAAATTAATTGCCTGCAGTTACAATGATTATGTTGCAGCCAGCAGAAATGAAATACCGGAGCGGTGGATAAGGGCCCAGGAGAGAAGTTGATTTGAAGATTTGGTAATTTGAAAATGTGCCGATTGCTTTTTTTATTTACCTGCATTTTGTATGAATGAAAGAAATGGTTATTCAGTTTTCGAAATAAATATCTTTCAAATGGGTAAACGTTTTCTTACTTTTTATTTATTGATTGGATGCTTTGCGTTGCTGCAATCCTGTTCTGTTTCCAAACAAATAGCAAAGCAGGCCAATGCAATTTTACTGCAGGACAGTATCATCAGCACGGGTCATGCCGGTATCAGCATTTATGAACCTGCCACTAACAGCTACTGGTACAATTACAATGCGGATAAATATTTTGTGCCTGCCAGTAACACCAAGCTTTTTACTTTGTATGCCGGGATGAAATATTTAGGAGATAGTTTGGTGGGGGTAAGGTATAAAGAATCGAAAGATTCAATAACAATTTATCCGGCGGCAGACCCAACTTTTTTGCATCCCGATTATTTAAAGCAACCTGTATTTGATTTATTGGGGAATAAAAAATACCTCGGCTTTTGCTCACAATACTTTACGGATAATCTCGGTAAAGGATGGGCTTGGGATGATTATCAGGAAGGATACATGACACAAAGAAATGAGTTTCCTCTGTATGGAAATTTAGCAAGGATTTATATATCTAAGGATGGACATAAAATAATTCCCGGGGTAATTCCTGTTAATGCGTCTTCTTCAATGATAGAAAAATATAAAGACAGTGCAGATTACAGTATTTATCGTCAGTGGGATAACAACACATTTTTTTTGACATTGAAATCAAGAGAACCCCATTTGAATAATATTATTAAGGTTCCAATGGTAATGGATTTTAATACGGTAGTTAAACTCTTGGAAGATACACTGAAATCAGAAATAAATTTTTTTGGTAATAAAATCGGATACTCCGTTGAAAATAATGATAAACGTTTAAATATTCTTTATTCTCAACCCACCGATTCTGTCTTAACCCCCATGATGCACCGCAGCGATAATTTTTTTGCGGAGCAAACTTTACTGATGGCAAGCAACGAACACTTAGGCTATATGAATGATGAAGCCATCATTGATACGTTATTAAAAAATGATTTAAAAGATATTCCTCAAAAACCAACCTGGGTGGATGGCAGCGGCCTTAGCCGTTACAATTTATTTACCCCACAATCTTTCATTTATATTTTAAATAAAATGAAAAATGAATTTGGTTTGGAACGGTTGAAAAAAATATTGCCCACCGGCGGCGAAGGAACGTTAAAAGATTATTATATTAACGACAGTGCCTTTATATATGCCAAGACAGGTACGCTTGGTGGCACCATTGCACTCAGTGGGTATTTAATTACCAAAAAAAATAAGCTGCTCGTTTTTTCTATACTTACCAATAATTTTAAAGGCGGGGCAACTGTTGTAAGAAGAGCTGTAGAGAAGTTCATTATTGGCATCAGGAAAAAGTATTAAGATTTTTTTCCTGTCAGGCATCAAAATTACTTTCGCCGGTATCTATTCTGTTACCTGGAAAGAAACCACTTTTAAATCTTGTCAAAAAATTCGTATGAGAAAAATTATTACACTGCTGCTGTTAACGATCACGGCATTTACCCATTCCTCTTTTGCTCAGCCTGGCACTGTCTGCAACCCGGAGTTTAATTTTACTGTAGCTGGGAATACGGTACAATTTGTTCCGGCTATTATTAATACATCAGCCCTATTGCAACACTACTGGATGTTTGACGACGGCCACAACAGCAATGTAAATTCGCCATTGCATATATATGCAGCCCCGGGTATTTATAATGTAAAACACATTGTAAAATACCACTCGCCCAATGACAGTAATGTTATTGCCTGTACTGATTCTGCTGTACGGCAGGTTATCATCACCGGCCCGGCTCCCTGTAACCTTCATGCCAATTTCAGTTTTGAAAGAGACAGTGTTCAAACCAATAAAGTATATTTCAGCAATCTTTCTACCGGCATTACTCCCAACACAATCATCAAATGGACTTTTGGTGATGGAACATTTTCATACGATAATAATCCAACACATATTTATAATGTATCGGGAGCATACACAGCCTGCCTGTTAGTCAGGAGAGACAGCCTCTGTGCAGATGACAGCTGCAAAATTGTGCAGGTACAGGCGCCGGCAAATGCCTGTAACCTGGTAGCATATTTTGGAAGTCATGTTGATTCTTTAAATTCTTTGACAGTTCATTTTACCAACTACAGCACACCGTTAGCAACGACAGATTCTGTCAGGTGGACCTTTGGCGATGGTGCCAGTTCCAATGATATAAATCCTTCACATAGTTTTACTGCACCCGGCACTTACAATGTTTGTTTACGGGTGAAAAAAGTTACGCTACCCGGCGCTGCTCCCTGTGTAAGGGAATTTTGTAAAACAATCATTATAGAACAGCATTGTAACCTTACAGCTAATTTTAGTTTTCACAGGGATACCACCTCTGGCATAGTTCCCAATACTTTCAGGTTTGAAAATACCTCCGTACCATTCACCAGCATAGATTCCAGCTTCTGGGATTTTGGAGATGGTTCACCAGTTGTTATCAATCCTAATAATTCTCTTATACATGTTTACACCGCACCGGGCAATTATATAGTTTGCCTGAGAGTAAAAAAAGTACAGACCAACTCAACTGCTGTTTTGTGTGAAAGACAAATCTGTCACACTATTGTGGTGACTGCACCACCTGCTATCTGTAACCTTGAAGTAAACTTTAACTGGCATGCAGATTCGGCCAACAGGCGAAAAATTAATTTCAATAATCAAAGTACACCACATACCAGCAATGCCATTTCCTTATGGACATTTGGTGATGGCAGCAGCAGCAATGGATGGCATGCAGATCACATTTATGCACAGCCCGGACAGTACAGGGTTTGCCTGAAAATTTCTCTCAACAATACCTGTATCAAAGACACCTGCCAGTTAATTGTAGTTAGAGACAGTATAGCGATTCCGCAATGCAACCTGGTGGTTTATTTTTCTGCTTTGCAAGACAGTGTGGTGGAAACTAAAACTCATTTCAGCAATCTCAGCAATCCATTAGCAACAACTGATTCTATCAGGTGGACCTTTGGCGATGGTACCAGTTCGAATGATATTAGTCCTGCACATACTTATGCTGCTGTAGGCACTTATACAGTTTGTTTAAGGATAAAGAAAAATAATACGCAACCCGGCGCTGTTCCATGTGTGGGAGAATTTTGCAGAACAATTATTGTGCCTGCACCCTCAACTCCCTGTAATATCAGCGTACATTTTAACTGGCATGCAGATTTGGCCAACAGGCGAAAAATTAATTTTAATAATCAAAGTACACCACATACCGGCAACATTATATCCTTATGGAATTTTGGAGATGGCACGAGCAGTAATGGTTGGAATGCCGATCATATTTATACACAACCCGGTAGGTATGCTGTATGCCTCACAATTATAAAAGAAAATGTTTGTACAAGAGTTTGGTGTGATTCTGTACTTGTTCAGGGCAGTACTGTTCCGCCTGTTAACTGCGACAGCATCAGGCTTAATTATGTTTACCGCAGGGATGCTTACATGCCGAATAAATTATTCTTTTTTGCTACCAGCAACCTTCCGGTAGCACAACAAAGCTGGACGTTTACCAGGTTGCCGAATGGTACAACCGTAACAGTAAATCAAAATGATCCGGTGCATGTATTTGGCGATACCGGTAGCTACAGGGTTTGCTTAAAAGGTTATTTCAGGGGAGGCTGTGTAAAGGAATATTGTGATGTAATAAGAATTTTCAATACTGCCACAGCATCGCAATGTTTCCTTCATGCTTATCCCAACCCGGCTCATAACCAGGTGTCGGTAAATATGCAGTTGCAACAGCCGGAACTGATTACAGCGTCTGTTTATAATTTGCAAAATATGTTGGTATTGCAGCGGACACAACAAGGATTTACAGGCAACAACCTGGTAACATTAAACATAGAAAACCTTGTGCCGGGCTACTATATCATCAGGCTTGTTTATGGCAATAAAGTTTGCTACACAAGGTTCCGAAAAATTTGAGGGTTTTAATCATACAAAAAAACCTGCAGTGTCTACTGTGGGTTTTCTTTTTATTTCCGGCGTGAAAAGATTACCTGCCAAATAGTTTGTCTAAATCTGTTTTTTTAAACTCCGTATAAGTTGGTTTGCCATTTGGGGTAATGTTAGGCGTTACACAAACAAAGAGGTCTTCCACCAGTGCAATCATTTCTTTTGATGAAAGTATGGTGCCGGCTTTGATGGATTGCTGCCAAGCCAGTGAACGCAACAGCTTTTCTCTTTTGCTGTATTTTAAATCGGTACTGAAATGTTTGTACTGGTCCAGCATTTTTTCGATTGCTGTTTTTTCACTGCCATTCAAAACATCGGCCGGGGTGCCCTGTATCACAAAAGTATTGCTGCCAAAAGGTTCTAAATGATAGCCAAGATAATGCAGGTCGGCCAGCAGTTCATTCAGCAGTACAGCGTCTGCAGGGGCCAGCTGAATAGTGGACGGAAACAGGCTTTGCTGAATGGCGATGGGTTTGCCTTCGGTTGCTTTTATAAAGCGTTCGTACAAAATTCTTTCATGTGCATTTTGCTGGTGAAGCAGCATAAAGCCGCTGTCATTTTGAACAACAATGTAGGTATTGTGCAGCTGGGTTAATGGTTGGATATTGAATGTTGAATGTTGTTCGATTTTACTTTTTAGAGAAACAAAATTTTCTGTTGCCGGATCAGGGTACTCATTGCCTTTTGCCAATTGCCTATTATCTTTTGCCGGTTCGTAAAAATCTTTCCAGTGTTTCAACTCACTTTTCTTTTCTATAAAATGCGCCTGGTTTTTTTGAGTGAAAGTGCTGTACAAAGAAGAAGATGCTGCAGATGATTTTTTTTCTTCAGTAAATGGTTTGGTCACTGCATCTAATTTTTGAATAGAAGCATCCAGTTCAAAATCCAGTGCCGGGGTAATACTGAACTGTGCCAGTGCATGTTTCACCGCACTCTGTACAAAAGCATACACAATTTTTTCATCCTCAAATTTTATTTCCTGTTTGGTGGGATGAACATTAATGTCCAGTTGTGCCGGATCCAGGTCAATAAATAAAGCATACATCGGGAAACTGTCTTTGGCAATCATCTGGTCAAAAGCATTCATCAGCGCATGATTGAGGTAAGCGCTTTTTATAAAACGGTTGTTCACAAAAAAATACTGGTCGCCCCTGGTTTTCTTTGCAGTTTCGGGTTTGCCTACAAAACCATAAATATTCATGTAGTCCGTTTGCTCATTGATGGCTACTAATTTGGCATTGTAATTATTACCTAAAATCTGAACAATGCGTTGCTTTAAAGATCCCTTCTCTAAATGAAATACCTGCTGTCCGTTGCTGCTAAGCGAAAAAAATATTTCAGGAAAAGCCATCGCCACCCGGATGAATTCATCCACTATGTAGCGGAGTTCGGATGTATTGCTTTTTAAAAAATTTCTCCGGGCAGGCACATTGAAAAATAAGTTCTTCATGGCAATGCTCGTGCCCTGCGGCCAGGCTATCGGCTCCTGTTTTTTCACCTCACTGTTTTCAATTTCGATGTATGTGCCGGTAATGGTATCTTCTTTTTTTGTTTTCAGTTCTACCTGTGCCACGGCGGCAATGCTTGCCAATGCCTCCCCACGAAAACCCATTGTTTTAATGTGAAAAAGGTCGTCAATATTTTTTATTTTGGAAGTGGCGTGGCGCTCAAAAGCCATCCGGGCATCGGTTTCACTCATGCCTTTGCCATTGTCAATTACCTGTATGAGGGCTTTGCCTGCATCGTTTACAATCAGTTGTATTTCTGCAGCACCTGCATCCACAGCATTTTCCAGCAATTCTTTTACCGCACTGGCGGGCCGCTGTATTACTTCGCCGGCGGCTATTTGGTTGGCAATGTTATCAGGTAATAATTGTATGATGTCCGGCAAAATGATTGATGGTTTAAGCACAAAAATAGGAAAAAGAAAAAGGGGGCTGGTTGTTTTAATTGAAGGCCAGGATAGAGTACTGTTAAAACCGCCGGGCAAAATGCAACTTTTAGTTTGATGTAACAGTCTGCTAATCAGGATGTATAAATTTTTTAAGGTTTTTATATAATTTTTTTTTATTTTTCATGTAATGTTCCCCCTCTCTAAACAGTAATCCAACAGCCGCAGGATTGAAAACCAACAGCTTTAAAATTCATTTCAAGCACTAATCGAGTTACTTAAATATTGTTTTCATGAGTTATTTGTACTTATCCAGGAATAAGGCTAAATCTTTTTTGGGTGGTTTATTTTTTATAGTGCTTGCCAATTGCTCTTGGGCACAGGTGTCGTCTTATAATTTTTCTCAAACAACCGGACCTTATACTGCTTTAAGTGCAGGTGCAACTACCAGTTTTACTGCAACGGATGATGCTGTTACAGCAGCAATAACAATTCCCTTTACTTTTACTTACAGCGGCTCAGGATATACAAACTGCATAATATCTACCAATGGTTTTTTAACCATCGGGAATGCAACTACACCAAGCACTACAGTTTATACACCCATTTCAAATACCGGTGCTGCTTACAACATAGCAATTTCCGGTCTTGGTCGTGATCTTGTTACTACCGTTAAGTATCAAACTTTAAACTCCAGTCCCAACAGAATATTTGTAGTTGAATGGAGTGGATACAGGCTTACTATTGGTAGCGGCGAAAGCGTCAACTTCCAGGTGAAATTATATGAAACAACTAACGTGGTGGAAGTTCAGTATGGCACAACAAGTACAACCAATACATTATTTACAACCGGCACATGCGAAGTAGGTTTAAAAAGCGCTTCTGCTACTTATAACAATGTTACGTTCACCAATGCCACCCTTAGCGGTTATCCATACACAAATAACTGGAACAGTTTGGTTGTTGGTTCATTGCAATCAGATGTTGTTGGCATAACATCTGCTATTGCGCCTGCGACGGGAAGTATATTAAGATGGACACCATCTTCCTGTGTTCAGGTAATAACGGCTGCCACTGCATCATCTGTAAGCGGCACTAGCGCTGTAATAAACTGGACAAACAGTAGCACCTATACATCAGGCTATAAAGTAAGGTGGCGCAAAGTGGATGACACTTATTCAGTTGCCACCTGGACAACACCCGTTTCAGTTGCAGCAGGAATTTCAACATACACAATCACCGGTTTAGCTTCATCAACTTATTATGTTTATAGCATTGAAGGGTTGTGCAATGCTTCTTCTGCCAATAATTTTTCAACAGTTACAACTACAAACACAACAAACGGCAAAGGACTTTTTATGACGTCGTGCCCAAATGTTGCAATACCTTATTCACAAGGGTTCAATTCCACAACATCCCCTTCCTGCTGGACGCAGCAAAATGTTACAGGCGGTTCGGCAATACAGTTTGTGCCTAACAGTACTAACCCCACAATATTAACACCACAGGAAGGAGCAGACTATGTTTACTGGAACAGTTTCAGTATAACAAGTGGTAATCAAACAAGGCTGGTATCTATACCGATTAATACAACAGGCGCTGCACAGGTTAATGCAAGGTTTTACTGGTATCATGATAACTCAGCATATACCACTGCCAGTTATGCCGATGAAGGGATAAAGCTGCAGTATTCATTAAACGGTACTACATGGACAGATGTACAAACAATAAACCGTTTGCTTACAGGACCCGATGGATGGACATTATATGATATTGCATTACCAGCAGGAGCCGGTAATGTGCCAAACTTATATGTTGGATTTTTATTTACATCAAGATTGGGTGACAACTGTGCGTTGGACAACCTGCTGGTGTATGCACCTTCTCCATGTACTGCTCCAACAGGTCAGCCAGGGGCATTAGCACTTACATCTGTAACTCCTACTTCACTTAGTGGTTCCTTTACTGCTGCAAGTCCTGCTCCTTCCGGTTATATTGTTTTGAGAAGTATCAGCAGTACAGCGCCTGCGTTAACTAACGGGGCTACTTATGCAGTTGGTTCTTCCTATACTTTTTCTACAAATAGTTATACGGTAATTTCTTATGGTTCATCCACCAGCTTTACCCAAACAGGCCTTAACCCCAATACGAGGTATTATTATTACGCTTTGTCTTATAACAGTTCCTGTACGGGGCAACCTTATTTTTTAAACACATCGCCGTTGACAGCAAATGCTCTTACATGCACTGCTGCATCTGCTTCGCTTGGCGGCACGACGGCAGGTTCCACTTCAGCCACGATAAATTTTTCAACAATTACAGGTGCTGCTTCATATATTCTTCAATACAGTGTGGCAGGTGCTAATGCCTGGATAACAGCATCGCCTGCCCCAACAGTTTCTCCTTATACATTAATCGGATTGACATCGGGCACTGCTTATGATATAAAAATTGAAGGGCCCAACAGTAACTGCGGCACCATTCTAACAACATCAAATGCATTTACCACCACCTGCACCAGTTTTTCACTAACTGTTACGCAGGGCTTTGAAGCAGGTACTACCATCCCTTCATGCTGGACACAACAATATGTATCCGGTACAAAAGCATTTAGTTATGGCTCTACCACAACTGCTGCTGGCACAAGCCCTAACCCTGCTGCAGCCTCAGGCTCCAACCGTTTGCTTTTCCCTTCTTATACCACAAGCGGAAATCAAACCCGTTTTTATAGTCCTGTGATTGTGACTACGGGAACCAGCAGCGTAGATGTATCTTTTCAATGGTATTTTTCCACCAATGGCGGATCAACTTCCTATACTACTGAAGGTGTGCAGGTGATATGGTCAACTAACGGCTCTATGTGGACGAATGCCGGCAGCCTGATAAGAAGATACGGTGCAACAGACGGCTGGCAGAAACAAACACTCACACTTCCTGCAGGTGCAGGGAACCAGCCTGTATTGTATGTTGGGTTTTTATTTACTTCCAATGCAGGGTACGACAGCTATTTAGATGATATTGTAATTAAAGCAACACCACCATGCAACTATGCAGGCACTTCATCTGCTGCAAGCAATTCTATTTGCGGGGGCAGCGGCTCCACTACATTAAGCGCTGTTGATTATTCTGTTTCCGGTGCCGGGCTTATTTATAACTGGCAGATTTCTACCGACAATATAACCTTTACAGATATAGCAGGAGCTACAAATCCTGCTTCTTACAGCACGGGTATTATCAGTGCAACAAGATATTACAGGCTTAGGGTGTTTTGTACTTCATTAATCAATAGTTATTCCAATGTGCAAACCATTACAGTTGGCAGCTACAGCATTACAGGATCAACAGCAGCTACAAGATGTGGTGTAGGTACTGTTACACTTAATGCCACTGCTTCAGCAGGCTCTACCATAAACTGGTACGATGTATCAACAGGAGGTATAAGCCTTGGAACAGGTGGCAGTTTTATAACTCCAGAAATAAGTGCCAACACTAATTATTATATTGGAGCCAATAACGGTGTGGCGGCTGCAACTATAGGGGCTACTTATTCTGGGTCTGGCACTAATGGAACCAACGTTGGCTCACATGGTATTGTAATTACCACTACAAGTCCAAACATTGTTATTGTATCTGCTAAAATACCTTTTTCGGGGAAAGGTACCTTTACTATTCAATTACAAACAACCGCAGGTGTTGTTGTTTCATCTGTTACCACTGTAGAAATTACTGGCGGGGCATCCGTTCCTGTTACTGTTCCGCTGAACATTGCTGTTGGTATACCCGGCACTTACAGGCTTTTAATTACAGCGATCACCGGTACTGTTAATGACCTCGGCTATATTTCAACGGCATCATATCCTTATACAGGATTGAGCGGAGCATTCTCAGTCACATCGGGTTATTGGTATGGAAATGATGCTTCTAATAACATGTATCTTTTCAGCCTTGTAGTTTCCAATGTATGTGAAAGTGCCCGTACTTTAGTAACTGCCACTGTTACTACACCGCCATCATTAACAATTAGTTCAACTGCTGCGACAATCTGTAGTGGCAGCGGCACAACAATAAACGTAACCACAACTGCTTCCAATTTTTCAACTTACAGCTGGTCTCCTTCTACAGGTCTTACAGCCAGCGGAAGCCCATCGGGCATGACGGTTACATTAAACCCAACCACTACTACCAATTATACACTCACCGCCACATCAGCATCTAACTGTGTAAATAAAGTAACGGCATTAATTACTGTAAATGCAGCGCCACCTACCACAAATGGTGCAGCAGTGTGCAGTGGAACCAATGCAGCCATTTCTGCATTAACCTCCTGTACCAATTATGGCAACCCAACCCTTACCATTAATGGTTCATGGAACGCCACAACAGATCCTACAGCACCAAGGCCGATTATCTATATAGCCAATTCTTCTACTTGTAATTTCGACCCTGCGGTGATAAGAAATTACACCACACAGGACTTCCAGGTAACGGTAACGGGCACATATACATTTGTTATGCCTAATACCACTGCGTTTGACGGCATGGGATATATTGTTACCGGCGCATTTGTGCCGGGCATCTGTCCGGGAACAGGCACATGGATAGTTGGGGACGATGACTCCGGGCCAACATTGTTTGAACCTTTTATGTCTGCTACATTAACTGCAGGTATAACTTATACATTGATTACAACAACCTATTCAGCATCCAGCGGAACCATTACAGATAATTACACATGGAATATAACTGGTCCTGTTGGTGGAGGAGTAACTACGGTAAGTGGTGGCGTGTTACAATGGTACACTGTTGCTTTAGGGGGCAGTTCAATTTCTTCTGCTTCACCATTTAATCCTGTTGGTGTTACCGGTTCTGGTGTTGCCACTAATACTTCTGTTGGGTCATATACTTTTTATGCAGCCTGCTCCAACAACCCTACCTGCCGAACCGCCACCGGTTATGTAATTGGTACAGGAGGGCAATGGATTGGAGCATCTAATAATGTTTGGAGCAATATAGCTAACTGGTGCGGAGGTGTGCCAATCATCTCTACAGATGCAACTATTTCTCTCGGTGCACCCAATATGCCTGTGTTAGGTACAGGTTCAGGTGCAGTAAACAACCTTACAGTTAATCCTGGGGCATTGCTTACTGTTAGTGCTGCTACTATGCAAATTGCAGGTGCCATCACAGCCAATAATACCATCACTGCGTCATCAGGCTCTATTGAATTAGCCGGTTCCACTACACAGTCAATTTTAGGCAGCAGTTTTACTGACAGGACAATTCAAAATCTTATTGCAAGTAACAGCGTAAATGTATCAAGTACAGCAAATGATTCTATTAAAATAACTGGCGTATTATCTTTTGGAAATGTAAATGGTAAAATATTTAATTCAGGTGATAATGTAATATTAGTTTCCAACGCAGCAGGTACTGCAAGGGTTGCAGATATAACCAACAATGGTGCAAACAGCACCAATTCTATCACAGGGAAATTTGTGGTCCAGCGTTATATTCCTGCAAGAAGGGCATGGCGCTTAATAACAGCACCAATTACTGCAGGTACACAAACCATTAACCAGGCATGGCAGGAAGGTGTTGGCGGCACCTGGTCATCAGATCCTAAACCCGGCTATGGTACACACATTACAGGAGGTTCATTAAGAACAACTGCCAACGGGTTCGATCAGGGGCCATTGAATGCATCTATTTATGGATATACCGGTTCAGCATGGAGTTACCTGCCAGCCACTACAGGAGAATTAGTAACTAACAGGCAAGGATGGATGCTTTTTGTGAGGGGGTCAAGAGCAATTAATTTGCCTTTATCCAACACCAGTACCGTTGCTGATATTACAACCCTCAGGCCAACTGGTACTATCAAGTATGGTACTCAGCCAGCCATCACCAATGCTGTTGGTGGCTTTACAGTAATTGGTAATCCTTATGCTTCGCCGATTGATTTTAAAACAGTGAGCAAGTCGGGTGTGATTGGTGGTTTTGGCGGCAATGCTTATTATTTGTGGGATCCTTATTTAGGAGGTGGCAGTGGCGTTGGTGCATTTGTAACCTTTGCCTGGAATAATACCACAAGTACTTATGATAAAACAATTGTAACCGGCAGCGGCTCGTCTAATATTACCAACACCGGTGTCATTCCTTCTGGTGCTGCATTTATGGTAAACCTTAGTGCCGGCGGTAGTATTGGCATTGCCGAAAATAATAAAACTGTTGATGTGCCGGGACCAAGTTATGTATTCAGGCCAACAACTAACCCTTCTTCATTAAGAACCAGTTTGTATAAATTGGGCGAGGATGGAAGTAAATCAATTATGGATGGCAACCTTATTAATTTTAATGAATTTTCCAATACAGCAGTGGATAATGAAGATGCCGTCAAAATGAATAATTTTTCAGAAAATTTTGCTGTGTTAAGAGAAGGTATAAAAATAGCCATTGAGAGAAGAAATTTCCTTGCGGTAAAAGACACTGTTTTTTATTCGATGTGGAATATGAAACAGCGTAACTACCAGTTTGAATTTTCTGCACACTCATTAAATTTACCGGCAGGCATCATTCCTTTTTTTGAAGATACTTACAGGAACCAAAAAACAGCACTCAATACAGAAGATACCAGCAGGGTTAATTTTTCTGTAACTGCAGATGCTGCAAGTATTGCTGCCAGCAGGTTCCGGCTTATTTTTGAACCTTCAGGTGTTGTTCCTTTTACCTTCACTACAGTGAGGGCTTACCAGCAGGGAAGTAATATTGCAGTAGAATGGATTGTGGAAAATGAACTGAATATTATTACTTATGAAGTGGAAAAATCTTTGGATGGCATTCATTTTACCAGCGTAAATAATACCAATGCAAGAGGAGGAAGTATTACTTACAACTGGCTGGATGAAAATGCAGCAGCAGGCGATAATTTTTACCGGATAAAAAGCAAAGACATTGCAGGCCACATTCAATGCAGTCAGGTGGTAAAAGTACATAATGGTAAAGGCAAACCATCCATCTCTATTTATCCAAATCCGGTTACATATGATGTGGTTAATATCTATTTCAGCAACATGCCGCAGGGTTTGTACAATGTAAAAATGTATAACAGTATCGGGCAGACAGTTTTAGTAAAACAGTTCACCCATCCTGGGGGCAGTGCATCCGAAAAAAATTTGTTTGACAAACAATTATCCAAAGGAGTTTACCAGCTCGAAGTGATTCAAAAAGAAGGAAAGAAAGAATCTTTCAAACTGATTATTGAATAAGTAAAAAGTTAACGGCAGTTCAAAAAATGTAACCTTTTTTTGAGCTGCCGTTGTTATTCAAGAAAAAATTACATCAATAATTTATTATTTTTAAATAGTTGCAAACTAACATCAGCAGTACAAATATCCTCAAGAGAGAAAGTTAAAAATAATGCAGAAGCCCCTGTGGTTTGTAAAACGATACAACAATACATCAATTCTTCTTAATTTGTGCTGTATATTTCAATAGTATGATGAGAGTTTGTATTTTATTTTTTTTTCTGCAGCTAAGTGCAGGCATTGTTACAGGGCAAACAGCTAATTCCTGGACAGACAGTGTTTACAATTCGCTTTCAGAAGATGAACGCATTGCACAATTGATGGTGGTGCGTTTGTCATCCATTGACAGTAAAACAAAACTGATTACTTTCTTTGATGATAAAGTAGCCGGCCTGGTAAAGCAATACAATATCGGCGGCATCTGTCTTTTCCAGGGCGGGCCGGTAAAGCAGGCGCTAATCCTGAATAAATTACAGGCCGCTGCAAAGACACCAATCCTAATTTGTATTGATGGAGAAAATGGAGTGGGCATGCGGATGACAGACAGTGTACTGCCATTGCCACGACAAATGATGCTGGGTGCAGTGCAGGATACCAACATCATTTATCAATATGGAAAAATTGTAGGAGACCAATGTAAGCGGATAGGCATACAGGTGAATTATGCACCCGTGGTAGATGTGAATAATAATCCTAACAACCCTGTAATTAACGACCGCAGTTTTGGGGAAGACAAATACAAAGTAGCTCAGTTCGGCATACAATACATGAAAGGCTTGCAGGATGTTGGTGTGATGGCATGTGCTAAACATTTTCCCGGCCATGGTGATGTGGCGGTTGATTCACATCTTGATTTGCCGGTGATCAACAAAACAATGGCGCAATTAGATTCACTGGAACTGTATCCTTTCCGGGAAATTTTTAAAGCGGGTATCGGCAGTGTGATGGTGGCTCATTTATACATTCCTGCTATTGACAGTGCTGCCCACAGAGCCACCTCTATTTCAAAAAACAATGTTACCGGTTTAATGAGAAACCAACTAGGCTACCAGGGACTAACGTTTACCGACGCCCTGGAAATGCAGGGAGTAAAAAAATATTTCCCTGATGGTGAAGCATCAGTGCAATCTATCATTGCAGGAAATGATATGCTTTGCCTGCCGGAGGATGCGCCTGCAGCAATCAGCAAAATAAAAGATGCTATTAAAGTTGGAAGGCTTAGCTGGGCTGATATTGAACTGCATTGCAAAAAAGTATTGGCAGCAAAATATCAATATGGCCTTTCACAACTTCAGCCAATCAATACAGAAAATCTTGCCAATGATTTAAACAGCAAAGTGAATGATATGCGTAAACAGGTGGCTGAAAATGCCTTGACTGTTTTAAAAAAATCTGATAATATTTTTTTCCCGATGGCAGTACCTGAAAAGCCGGTGGCAGACGAAGTGGTTTATGTAAGTATAGGAACCTCTTATGATAATGCGTTTGCCAAAAGGATGAGAAATGATTACTGCGCTGCTGTTTTTTATTTTAATTACAAACAGGATGCAGCAAGAATATTATCTACTGTAGAGCTTATCAAAAAGCGTTACAAAAAAGTAGTGATCGGTATCCACAATTACAACAGGGCACCAGCCAATAATTTCGGTATCAGTAAAGCAGCGATTGATTTGGTTACACAATTGCAACAGCAAACCAACAGCGTCACTTTTGTTTTTGGTAATCCTTATGCTGTTAAAAACTGGTGTACAGCAAAAAATTTAATTACCTGTTATGAAGATGATGCTATTATACAAAACACTGCAATAGATTTACTGCAGGGGAAAATTGCTGCCAAAGGAAAACTGCCGGTTACAGTTTGCGACGAGTATAAATTTGGAAGCGGCATTGCTACTTCAGTTTTTTCTGCTCATGGCGGAAACCGGCCATGTGGTACCGGAAAATAATAAACTAACTACACACAGTTCAATATAAAAAACTAACGCACTTGCTTTGGTTTTTTATACCGGTCAGAATCTTTTGTAAG
This sequence comes from Chitinophagaceae bacterium, assembly GCA_031368105.1. Classification (GTDB taxonomy): domain Bacteria; phylum Bacteroidota; class Bacteroidia; order Chitinophagales; family Chitinophagaceae; genus Ferruginibacter. Next base: position 3,142 of record JANLQY010000138.1, on the reverse strand, counting down.
CAGTATTTTTGTCTTTTAATAGAAGATAAAAATTACTCCTGTTGAATGGAGCCTTTCATTTTTCAGGATAACGCTGCCACTGAAGCTGCATTTTGTATAACAGTCGGCAATAAAAAATAACCATGTCAGAAACATCGCAAATATTTATAGCCAAAAGCACCATTAAAGCCGAAGACCTTGACCACCGGAGGAAAATAAATTTCAACATTGGCAAGTACAATGAAAAAGTGCCGGAAGGAAAAGAACAATTTGCAGACTTAAACCTGGCAAGAGAAAGTGCTAAAAATATTAAGTGGCGGGCCCTTGAAACACTCGACCAGCAACTGGAAGCATTTGAAATGAATTTTACCAAACGTGGCGGAAAAGTAATCTGGGCCGAAGATGCAGCACAGGCAATAGAAGAAATTGTGCAGATTTGCAAAGGGGCTGATTGTAAAACTTTGGTGAAAAGTAAGAGCATGGTGACCGAAGAAATTCACCTGAATGCGGCGATGGAAAAAAATGGAATTCAAAGTATTGAAACCGACCTGGGCGAATACATTCAACAGCTGGATGGTGAAGCACCTTACCATATTGTAACACCGGCCATGCACAAGAGCAAGGAAGATGTGGCAAAATTATTTTCATCCAAATTGGGTACAGCTCCCAACCTTACACCACAACAACTAACGCTGGTGGTAAGGGATATTTTAAGAAAAAAATATACAGCAGCAGAAGTAGGTGTTACCGGTGCCAACTTTATCATCAGCGATATTGGCGGCATTGCCATTACAGAAAATGAAGGCAATGCAAGATTGAGTTGCGCCTTTCCAAAAATACATATTGTGGTGGTGGGCATTGAAAAAGTAATTCCCTCTTTAACCGACCTGGGATTGTTTTGGCCGCTGCTGGCTACTTATGGCACAGGACAGAAAATGACTGTGTACAACACAATTATTACCGGCCCCAAACAACTAACTGAAATGGATGGCCCGGAAGAAATGTACGTGATACTGCTGGATAATGGCCGCACTAATATTTTAGCAGATCCCAAACAAAGGGAAAGTTTGTATTGCATCCGCTGTGGTGCCTGTCTGAATGCCTGCCCGGTATATAAAAATATTGGCGGACACAGTTATGGCGCTACTTACAGTGGCCCCATTGGAAGTGTGATTACGCCTAACCTGCAGGGCATGGCTGCATTTAAACACCTGAGTTATGCCTCCTCACTTTGCGGAGCCTGTACACAGGTGTGTGCTGTAAAAATTAACCTGCATGAATTGTTATTGGAAAACCGGCACCAGTCTGTGGAAGAAGGACTGAATAATTTCTCCGAAAAAATGGCATGGAAACTTTGGAAAATGGCGAGCCTTAAAAGAGCCGTGATGAACCTTGGTAACGGGACGATAAAAAATAAAGTAGTGAATAATATTTTTAAAGGATGGAAGCAGAACAGGAGCGATGTGGATTTCAGCAAAAAAACTTTTAATGAAATGTGGAAAGAGAGAAATAAAGTGAAAATTTAAAAATAAAAAAAAATTAAAAGCCCAGTTGAAAATTCAATTGGGCTTTTGGTTTGTATAAAATGATACGAATTAAAATTAATGCCGCTCCCTGCCATTGTGTTTTTTGCGGAATATCTTGCGGTTCTCCTGTCTTCGATCCTGTTTAATTTCTTGTTTTTCTGCCGGGGTTACTACGCCGTCTGCTTTTGCTTCTCTTACATCCTGGCGAATTTCTTTTTGACCGTTGCGTAGATTAGCAGCTTCTGCTCTTGTTAATTCGCCGCTGCGTACTCCCTGCTTAATGCGGTGGTGCTGGCTGATGGCACGTTTTGCTACTTGTGCATTGCTGTTGCTGATTGCTAAAGTCATTACAATGGCGGTAAACATAATTTTTGCTTTCATAATAATAATTTAAAAGTTGGTGTAAATTTTTTTTTAAATGTTGTTGTTAACCGGTGTCTGTTCATAGACGAAAGGCTTGCATCAAGGTTTAATAAACGAATAATTTTTTTGTGCAGTATCAATAAAACACACTTGTATTTTTTATGAAACAGTTACAATTATTTCGGCAGGATACTGAAACTGCTGCGGTGATATTTACACAAACCAAACCTGTTGATAGCAACCCTGTGTATTGCAGTGCCGTAGCCTTTGTTTTTATTCCAGCCATATTTTGGAAACTCTTTATGCAGTTGATGCATGTATTCATCTCGGTAGGTTTTGGCTAAAATACTGGCGGCTGCAATGGCTGCATATTTTCCATCCCCTTTTACAATACACTTATGCGGAATGTTTAGGTATTTTTTAAAACGGTTGCCATCGATGAGTAACAATTCGGGAAGCATATTTAATTTGTCAATGCTTCGGTGCATGGCAGCAAAGGATGCCTGTAAAATATTGATGCTGTCAATTTCATTATTATCCACCGCTGCTACTGCAAAAGAAATACTTTCTTTTTCAATGATGGGCCTTAATAAATTTCTCTGCTGTTCCGTTAATTTTTTACTGTCGTTTAATAAAGGATGATAAAAATCTTTGGGCAATATTACTGCGGAAGCATATACCGGGCCGGCATAGCAGCCACGTCCTGCTTCATCCAGGCCGGCTTCTGTTAAATGGGGATGTAAATAGGGAGCTAACATTTTGTTTAGCAAATATCATTAAAACCGCAATAAAATAATTCACTATTGAATTAACAACTGCTGCTTCACTAATTTTGCCACCGCTATGAACAATACAATTACTGATAAACATTCAAAACAGGTGGCCAACTGGCTGTTGATTGGTGTGGGCATGATAGTAGTACAGGTATTGCTGGGTGGCATTACAAGACTTACTGAATCCGGCCTTTCCATTACAGAGTGGAAACCCATTACCGGTGCATTGCCACCAATGAATGATGCAGCATGGCAGGCAGAGTTTGACCGGTATAAAGTAACCGACCAGTTTAAGTATGTTCACCAAAATTTTTCTTTGTCTGATTTTAAATTTATTTTTTTCTGGGAATGGTTTCACCGGCTGTGGGCAAGGCTGATGGGAATGGTTTTTTTAGTGGGCTTTATTTATTTTATCGTCACTAAAAAATTTAAAAAACCAATGATACTGCCCATGATAATTTTATTTTTGTTGGGAGCGTTGCAGGGTGCCATCGGTTGGAT
>JANLQY010000136.1:0-31343 GCA_031368105.1 Chitinophagaceae bacterium | reverse complement strand
AAATTATTGTTGCAAAGCCTGCAGAAGCATTGCAGCAGATCAGCATTAATGAACAAACAGCTGTTGTATTGATGAGCCACAACTATAACTACGACCTGGGTATGTTAAGACTGCTGATAAATACTGATTGTAATTACATAGGTGTACTTGGCCCGAAAAAGAAATTAGAAAAGATGCTGAATGAATTGACGCAGGAAGGAATTGACATTACGGAAACACAAAGGCAAAAAATTTATGGCCCCGTTGGTTTAGACATTGGCGCCGAAACTGCAGAAGAAATAGCACTCTCCATCATAACAGAAATAAAAGCAGTACTGGCAAAAAAAGATGGCGCCACACTCCGGAATAAAAAAGGCTTTATTCATGAGCATAACAATCTTGTTCATTCCATTGCTCAATTATCATGATCGTATGTTTATTGTTAGCGGCTGGCAGTTCATCAAGAATTGGCAAGCCAAAGATGCTGTTATCATTTAATGGCAAAACATTACTGCAGCATGCGATTGATGAAGTAAACAAATTAAAACACTGCAAACTGCTCGTTGTAACGGGCTGCTATCATTCTTTATTGAAAGAAATATTAGTACAGCAGCAAATTGATTTTATAGAAAACCAACATTGGGAAGAAGGTATGGGCTCATCCATACAAAAAGGAATTACACATATTATGCAGCAATACTCAAATGCAGATAGTGTAATAATTTTGGTTTGCGACCAGCCGCATATCTCATCATCTTTACTGCAAGAATTAATTCAGGTAAAACAGCAAACCAACAAAGGCATCATTGCAGCTGCATACAACGACACAACAGGAACTCCGGTGTTGTTTGATAAAAAATATTTTGAACAGCTTGCTTTATTGAACGTGCAATACGGGGCAAAGAAATTATTACAGCAATTTAAAGATGATGTTGCAAAGCTGCCTTTTGCTTTGGGCGCTGTTGATATTGATACGAAGGAAGATTATGAAAATTTAAAGCAATAAAACAGTTCAGTTCGACATTGATTTTTTTAGGTATTCACTTTCTGTTTCTACGAACCAAGCTGTGGAGATGACTTGCAGCGAAACAAACTCAAAATTTGTAAATACATTGAAAGCTGTGGCTTAAGTTTATTCGGTTTTTAAGATAGAATGCTGGGAATAGGACACCCAACATGGGAGCAAAAAACAACAGCTTGTATCAACCGAATTATTGTTCAGCTAAACCTTAAAAAACATCAAAATTTATTTGTTTTTTTACACAGTTCATATTGTGCGTTCGTGCTTCTGTGTCCACCTAAGGTCTGCTGCCAATATTCACAAAACCCGAGCCATTGCATGTAAATTAAGGTGCTTTTAAAGAACATTTACAAACAACACAGCCTTTACCTGGCATTCCACTTTTAATGCAGAAGCATTTTTCAAAAGGTTTACTGTTTTGACATTTGCATTTTGAACAGGTTATCTTTATAACAGGTTTTTTGTTGATGTTTTTGTGTTTTTGTTAATAGGAAAGTTGAAAACTTGACACACAACTTATAAACATACGAAAGGTAAAAAAAACTTGCCACTATATCATTATGATAGCTTAATTCTGTTCCGGCACTTTCAAACTAAATAAAAATGAAGTGTACTTACCGGGGGTTGAGTTTACTTTAATGCTGCCATTAGCTGCTGTTATAATTTCTTTTACAATGCTTAAACCTATTCCAGTGCTATCGAGCCCATAATTATCTTTTTCGGCTACGGTGCTAAAAAGTTCGAAAATAGACACATAGTTTTCTTGTTTGATGCCCATCCCGTTATCTGTTATTTCAAAGTGGTAATATCCATCTAGTTCGTTTACTGCTACTTCTATTTCTACATTTTCTTTATCGTTATAACGTATTGCATTTGTAAATAAATTATGAAATATCTGTTCAAGCTGCACCCTATTAAAATACACAGTATCAATTGCAAGGGCATATGTAAATTTGAAGGGCTTGGGGGAAGGAAGTATTGTTTTTAACTGATTAATAAAAGGAGTGAGTTCTATTTCTTCTATCTTGTTGTATTTGTCAGCAACTCTTGAATTATTAAGTATCCCGTTTATCATTCCGGTAATTTTATCTACATTTTTTTTAATGATATCGGTAAGTCCTTTTGAATCCGAACCCCATTCTACATTTTTTTCACCTAACATATCATTTGCAATGGCTACACTGGTTAAAGGCGATTTTAAATCGTGTGCTACAACCATTGCAAAACCTTCCAGGCTTTTATTACTGTTTTCCAGCAGCACCTTCATCTTTTCCAATTGCAAATTTTGCTTTCGCAATTCTAATAGACCCATTACCTGTTCAGATAAAATTTTCAATCCTTTTATCTGTTCTTGAGTTAATGATTTTTTTACTACATCATAAACACATACTGTACCGATGCTATACCCGTTTTTGTTTACAATAGGAGCTCCGGCATAAAAAACCAATTTAGGGCCACCCTGCACCAGGGGGTTATGCATAAACCTGACATCTTCGTTTGCATTTTCCGCCATCATCACATCTTCCTCTCCTGCTATTGCGTGAGTACAAAAGGACAACTCCCTTTTATTTTCTTTTAAATCTGTGCCCACGGCAGCTTTAAACCATTGCCTGTCCTTATACATCAGGGTTACGAGCGCTATTGGTGTGCCGCATATTGCGGATGCAAGAAACGCAATATCATCATACACTTTTTCAGTGATTGTATCTTCTATTTTATACGAGTTCACTTCTTTAAGGCGCTCTGTTTCGTCAAATTTTTTCAGCATAGAGTGTACAAATTAATCAAAAAACATCAGTAATGATTCGCCGGTGTAAGGATAGCAAAATACTATAGATAAAAGCAGGCCGTTCGAACTCTTCGTCCTGTTAGCCAAAGAATTTTATTCTGTTTGAGGAATAGGGGCATGACGCACAACGGTCGGGTATTGCTGCAGGTAGGGAATTCATTGCTGTGTCTGCCCCCAACCGCTGCTGAATAAAAATATAAAAGTAAAAGATAACAAACAAAAGTTCAGTGATGCTTGTCCAGCCGAAACTGAAGCTGATAGCGAACTACAGCTGAAGATAACAACGTCCAGCCCTGCTTTTGCAAATACTTTTGTTGTGCGTTTGTGCTTTTATCTAATATAGTTGATTGGCTTGGCGAAATAAAAAGAGCTTTTTTTGATATTACTCCAGTAAGTATATTATAATGAAAATCCGGTATCGCCATTTATTAAACTGACGATACCGGAAATAAAAACATTTAATTCCTAGGTCTGTATATATCAGATACTAATAGTTTTATAGTTGTCGTTCCAATATTTTTCCCACTGTGAGTAACAGTTGGAAATATGAGCCCCATTCCAGTTTTAAGCTCGAGTACTTGTGGTTCACCACCTTTGGGATAAATTTTTAGAGTGCCACCCTGAAGTATGTATAGTGTAAAGTCTGGATGAGTGTGCATGCCGACAGAATCTCCAGGATTAAGTGTCACCTCGTGTAATTTTACATTCAGTGTGTCAGCAAGAACCTTATTAAATGCAGCCTCTACTTTTACGGGGTCCATTGCCGGATCATAGACAGGCGTTGAATTTGCTTCACTTTTAGAGACCTCCGTTTTTGTTGGTTCATCTTTCTTTTGTTGTTCGTTGCATGCAACAACGAAAAATGTCAATAAAAATGCAAGAATGACTCTTGCGTTAAATTTCTGATTCATGGTTGATATATTTTAAATGAAAAATAATTACAAAGTAATATTAAATCTGCTTCAGTATAACGCACAACTCGTAAATATACACAAGTCCATTCCTCAAAATCAAACTTGCGCTTTACAGGATTGTTTTATAAATCTATACATAAACAACAATACTAAATTCGATAGTTAAAAACCTGCGCTTTTTCAATTGTCATTTTGCAACAATACAAAAAACGCAAGTTTTTTTATTCTTTCGTAAAACCCAAACGGCTGGATTATTGGTTTACAAAAAGAGAAATAACCCCGTGGATGTGGTTGTGAACCCCAACGATGTGGTCTCCAACCCCAAAAATGGGGTCTCCAACCCCAACGATGGCGTTGCCTAACCTAAAAAATGGGGTTCCAAACCCCAATGATGAGGTCTTTAACCCCATCGTTGCGGTCTGCAACCCAAAAGATGGGGTTCACAACCGCATCCATGCAGTCGGGAACCCCAAAAACAGCTTTTTAGGCAGGTGTGCCACCGCTGTTGGTGCGATTAAAAAACTTTGACAGTTCTTCTTTTACCGTAGTAATACCCGGCTCGTTTTGCTCGGCCAGGTAGCTTACATACGCATACTGGGTCAGCGACTGCTGGTAATTGTCGTTGTCGTGCAAAATTTTTGTATCGTCCATTTGCTCGACAATACTTTTGAGGCGGCCGATTATTTTCTCCAGAATGCTGCGTATGAGAAAATCATCGATAAAGGCAGCCCAATCTACCTGGGCACTGTCAAACTGGGGAAGGCTGTTGTGAATATCGTTTACCTTGTTTACCAGCAGTTTGTTTTGCTCGTTGATGCTGCCATATTTTTGGCGCTCTTCGGGGGTAAGGTTTACCATCTTGGTTTTGATGGTGTTTTCAATGTCGGTAATGGCATTGTTGATTTTGTCCAGGTCTGCAGCAGTCAGCTGGTTTTGAATGAGATCTTTTAATGGCATGGTGTAAAATTTTAAAGGTGAAAAAAATAATACTGCAAAATATTAACGAACTGTAAATTTTGCAATACCCCAAAAGGGTGATTTTTTTGTCGCCGGGGTTAGTGCAGCGTTGTATGGCTTATGCTTCGGTCGTTGTGAGGAAGATACAACGACGGCATATGCTAAGTAGGTTATCCACTTTAATGATATAACAACAAAAGTGAAGAAAGCAATAATTTTCTTTGGGGAACGTTAAGTAATATCTTTAAGTGAAATGACTACTAAAATCCAAAACACATTATGAAAAGGACAATCATTATGCTGGGTCTCTTCAGCAGTTTACACGGCATTGCCCAGGAAAAAATAAAACAATTCAGCCAGCAGGCCGGTATTACAGTAAATACTACTGCAGCATACAGGATTAATGGTACCGATACAACTTTAAAGAACGCATTGGTATTAGCACCTTTTTTCCGCATTATGCATAAGAGCGGACTTGGGTTAAATTACAGCTTTAATACATTAGCGTCGGGCACGGGAAATAAATTATTTATGCATACTGCTTCCGCTTTTTATGAAGAATATGATAAACCGGTTAATGTTAATTTCAGGTACACCCATTTTTTCTTTACCAATAATACTGCCATTCCATATTCACCCATTACCAATGAGCTGTATGGATATATTGCATATAAAAAGCTTTGGTTAGCTCCTGCAGCTGCTGTAAGCTTTGGCTTTGGCAAAGATGAAAACAACCAACCCCAGGCAAGTATGAACACAGCATTAGGTGTTACACATAATTTTCAATTCAGCAATAACACAATTGATGAAGGCGATATAGCCCCCTCCATATTAATAAATGGCGGTAACAATGAATTTTATTCGTTTCTAACAACCAACCGCTACATTACTCAAAGCACAGGGACTAAAGGATTTTTGAAAAGTCATGGCAAGGGCCATGGTAATGGAAACGGTGGTACGGGTACTGCCACTACGGAATCTGTTACAAATAAATTTACCTTAAATAATGTAGAATTTAATCTTTACTCCAGCTTTACCATCGGCCATTTTGAAATAGTGCCTGATGCAAGTATTTTTGTTCCCCTGAATGCTGATAATACATTTGGTGGTTATTGGCAATTAAAGCTGGGCTACAACTTTAGCAAATAACTGCCAACAAAGGCGAAGGGTGCAGGACTCCATCATGTGAGCCTTGTTACTACGCTTAGGCTAAAGTGGCTTTATTAAATTGATTGTAGAATAGCTTTAATTTTGTCTTTTAATTCAGGGAGGTTCTTCTTAATAATCTCCACCGGTGTTAGTCAAAAAGACCAACATCTTCAATACAACAACTGCATTTATAGAATGGCTTGCAGCTTTTGATATACCACCAACGGTAAGAGTGACCAATGTTGTACGATGTTATAGTTTCACAATTTCAACCCTTCTGTTTTTAGCTTTTCCTTCTTCTGTTTTATTTTCCGAAATGGGTTTGGTTTGGCCCCAGCCTTTAGATACAAGCCTTGACTTATCTATGCCTTTTGCAACAATTGCATTCATTACTGACTTAGCCCTGTTTTCTGAAAGCGTTTGATTTGCCGGTGCTGTGCCCACATTATCTGTATGCCCTTCAATACTTATTTTTAATGCTGTATTTTCTGTAAGCAGTTGCACTACCTGGTCAATGATAGTTTGTGATTCAGGTTTTATAATTGACTTACCGGTTTCGAAATTAATATAAAGCGCAATTGAGCCGGTTTTATTAAGTGCCTCCAGCATTTCGCCGGCAGCAATATCCTGCTTCATGCCTTCCATCTCTAAAATATTCAGCTCAAAATTACCGAGCTTAGCTCCTGCTCCATCAGTCAGCACAACCCATACGTCTTTGCCTGCAGATTGGGTAAAAAAAGTGGCTACTCCTGCTTCTTTAGTATAATAAACCCTTTTGCCCCCGGTTTTTATAATTGCATTTTCAAAATTCTTTACAATCTGGAAAAAAGAAGGAGCCGTAGCTTCCTCCAGGCTATAATAGTATTGTATAAATGTTTTTGTTCCTTCTTTCTTTTGGGTATTTTCTGCACTCATTGGAATTTCCATTTCATCAAAATTTGATGAACATTGGGTAATAAGCATATTAGGCATACGATTGAACATCGGGCTGTCTTTGCAGCCGGGTGCATCTTCCTGTGCAAAAGCTGATACCGACATGATGCATGTAAGCATAAAAACACAAATTGATATTTTCATTTTAGTTTGTTTTAATGACTGTTTGAAATAATATCGTACAAAGTTTAGTGCCTGCTGCAGGGATGGCATTCATTTAATGAAGCCCAGAACCGCAACTTATTGAAAAACAAATGTACAAGTTTACAAACAAAAGGTCAGCGATGTTTGTCCAGCCAGAGCGAAAGCTGATGGCGATAAAATGCCCATACGCTTCCGTCGTTGGTCGGGAGATGCAACGACGGCGTATGCTGAGTAGCTGGTTATTTTTAATGATATACGTACAAAGGCGAAGAGACGGTATTTTGTACCTCCGCAGGAGAAATTGGTATCCCGGAAGGAGGATTTTGTATCTCTGAGGTACAAATTTGTATCTCGGGGAGGGAAAGCCTAATTCCCTGTTTGTTGATTGACCCCCTCCTAAAATTAACAATTGCTCATTTCCGATCCACAAAGAGCAATTGTTTGGAGGTATCATGGATGCATACCCTAAAATAAATTTGTGAAAACACTATGAAATAAATTTAAAAAATAGTAGGTTTGTTGCTTCGTACATTTTCCCTCTTTGCAAAACCTCCCTACCGCTTTCATTTTCATTTTTTAACCAAAAACATATATAGTATGAAACGTTTAATGATTGTCCTTACCACTGTACTTTGCAGTAGTTTTTTTACTGCCGGTTTTGCCCAGGCAAAAGAAGCCCCTTACAAAGCAGATTACAGTTCTAAATTTGCGATTGGCAACCCTGCTTATGCCGACAAGATTGTGCAGCTGTGGAAAGACTGGGATGACAACCAACTGGGACGGCACGATTATTTTTCAGACACCCTCACCATGTGGCTGCCGGATGGCTCCGTTACAAAGGGCAAAGCTGCCAACCTGGAAGGGGCAAAAAAATACCGTGGCAGCTTTGTAAAAGCAGTCTCCACCCTTCATGCCTGGGTGCCGCTGTATAGTACCGATACCAATGATAACCTGGTGTGTATATGGGGTACCGAAGTAGATACTTATCCCGACGGCAAAGTGGATACAAAAGAACTGCACGAAGTATGGTGGTTTAATAAAGACGGCAAGATCAGCGCTATGCGGCAATGGACTTCAAAATTTGGCAAATAGATTAAGTAATTAAGTGGTTACAGTTTTTTAAAAAGCTGTAACCGCTTTTTTAATTTTGGCTGGTATCTGCATTCTTAATATACCAGCTTATTTTATCAATAATTTTTACAATAGGCTCGGTTACTCTACCATACAGGCTGGCATGTGATTCCTTCAACATTTTTTATTTTTTAAACGAAAACCATTTTACATGAAAAAATTGATTTTTCTTTTCTGCATCGTATTGGCAGCAGCAGGCTGCAACAACGGCACCCCCAAAGAAGCAGCAGCAAAAGACAGCGCAGGAGCTGCCGCTGCCCCGGCAGCAAAACTGGATTATGCCTATACTCTCCCCAAGCCTTACCAAAACTGGCAGGCCGGCGATCAAAAGCATGCTGTAACAGTATTAAAGGCCATAAAAGATTATGAAACCGGCAATATTGCCGCCTGTGCCGCCGCCTTTGCCGACAGTACAGAGCTTCGATTTGATCATTATCATGCCAAGCTGAGCATGGACAGTTTGAAAAAAATGTTTACCCAGTGGCGGGGCGATTATACCAGCATGAAAATTGACATGCAGGACTGGGAACCTGTTATCAGCAGTGATAAAAAAGAAGAATGGGTTACAGTGTGGTACAAACAATCGTGGGTGGATAAAAAAGGCAAAGCCGATTCCATGAGCGTAGTGGATGACTGCAAAATGGTAAATGGTAAAATTGCAATACTGGATGAAAAAATCCAGCATTACCCGGCAGCAAAAAAATAATTATTCCTTTTATTTATACAAAACGTCCTGTAATTTTTTTTACAGGACGCTTTTTTTATTGATACAATGTCGGCGGTATTTTATGGCCGTGTTTTATTTTAATACCCCTGTATCACAACTGATTTTTAAAACAACAACCCTGCAGTCTTTTCTGCAGGATTGTTGTTTTAAGGGTTTTACTTATTTTATTAATGCGCCACCGTTAATTTAAACCCGGGTGTAACATTTACTGATGCGCCGGGGCTAACCTTAATGCTTCTGCAAATGGCGGTAGTGGAATTTACTGTAGGCATGCCGCTGCTGATGATCACATCTGTATTGGCAGTTGGCAATGTGCCGCAGCTCCAGTTGCCGGGAGTTTCCCAAAGATTGTTTACCGCACCGGTCCATTTATTAGCTACCTCCAGGTAAAAAGTATTGCTCACTTTTGTGTTATCAATTACACATCGGTAACGGTAGCCGTTAAATGCAGATGGTGTATTGCTTATCTGCAGGGTGGCGATGGTGGCTCCGCTGTAGTTTCCGCCGTTGGTAATGTTTACCCAGGTACTGCCGGTATTTTCCTGCCATTGATAAGTGGCTCCGGTAATGTTTGAAATAAAAGATGTATTAACGGCAGCACATGTACTAACGCTTGCTAATTTTTGGATAAAGAAATTGCCGGTGCCGGAAGCTGTGAAATGGATACCATACCCACCCTCAAGGCTGTCCCACGAAGTGGGTGTTATCAATTCTTCACCGGCAACAGGTGTATAAGTGACCCCTGCAGCGGCCGAAGTGCTGGGTTGCCTTATCACGGATAAATAATCAGGGCTGGTAATAGAAGGATCGGCAGCTTTCATCGCATTCAATTCATCGTTGGTAAAATACAGGATCATGCCGATTTGTTTACCTGTTGCATCATTTTCGGGTACAAAAGAATAATTCCTGTCGAGGTAAATACTGCCATTGTACCTGCGGATAGCTGCAATGTTTTGATTAATGCTGACTTTTATCCTGCCTAAATTGTTATTATCAAATATATCCATGATGGGTGATGTTCCGTAACTGCTGTACACTTCCATTGTTGTGTAATGTTTGCTGCTTCCCAGCAGCGCAGCAGGGTTTGCATAGGTGGCGCCGAAGAAATTGATCACCGGCTTTATCTTTTTAACAGGTGGACTGTAATTGAATACATCCACATTATCAACGTGCCGCATAAAAATATTGTCACTTGTATTTCCTGGTAGACTTCTGCTGTCTTGCCAGCACAGCAGGGCAGTTTTGGCGGTACTGTCAAGGGCAACAAAAGGCTGCTCTTGCCTATATGGACCAGCATTATAATAACCCGTGCCTATAGGCTTTCCCATAGCTCCCCATGCCAGTTGTACCCCCAAAAAACTAATGGGACTTACCCTTACATAACGGTAATACTCCCGGATATAGAAAAATCCCTGGCCATTTTTGGCAACTGTTACCATTGGGAGGTCGAAGGAAACATCGCCTGCTGTGAAGCCGGTACTGTTTTCCATGCCAATTGCTTCCCCTGCTTTATTAGGCGTGCCGGAAGTATTTGTCTTGTATTCGATCGCAAAAGAATCACTTGCTTTTTTAGATACCGCCAGACGCTGCATCCTAACCACCCGGTTACCGCTGGTACTCATCAATGAGGCTGCATAAATATTACTGCCGCCTGCAGCTAAAGAAAAATCAAGATAAGAGCTGGAGAATCCAAGCAAAGTATCCCGGAAGAAATTTAATTTGTATAAGGGTGGTGCAATGGGGTTATAGCCAATTTCGGGATTGGAATAAGAACAGCGCTGATAAGGGAGGCTGTCGAACACTTCTGATTTGTACACATAACCCTGCACTGTAAAATCTGACAGTACATTATTGGCAAGGTTCCGCCTGACCGCAGCAAACAGGTTAACATTCGTATTGGAGCCGGTAGAAATGGTAACGCCTTTAGGATTGCCGTAATCATACGCTTTATCATCTATCAATTGAAACCCGTTTGACAAAAGCCGGTTGTTGGTGTAAACGTACACAGGACCGGTTCCGCCTCCGCAGGCTACTCTTTGAAAATCCCGTACGATATAATATAAAAGATAGGCATCTCCTTTCCGGTAATCCGTAATTCGTTGGCAGGCCGATCCGGATACATTACGGAAAAAGGTTTTTACCCGGGAATCTTTTTTTGCCTTCCACACTTTATTATATCCCAGCATGGTGCCCTGCAGCCCGTTGCCCACCATGCTCATGATGACATTGCAGCCACCATCTAAGTCGCTCCAGATATTATAATCGGTTAAGCTGGTGCCTGGATAAACAATATCTGTTTTTATACCACATTGTGCAACGATACTAGTTTCATAGGCATTTTCATTTACTTTGCCACCGCCATAAAACCGGAGGCTGCCGTTTTCGTCCCTGTAATTATATACATACAGGTTGTCAATATCATAACCATTACCCCCTCTGTAAGCAACAAAAAAACCTTTGTTTCCATCGGCTATTAATTGCGAAGAAAAGTTCATATTGGCCGCATTAGAGCGGGCCAAAATATAGCCGGGACTGGCAAACACGCCGGTTCCATTACTGCGGACATGCTGCACCATTGCCCTTTCCCAAACATAATTGGATACACTGTCGTCTGAATAACAAATATAGAAGCCGCCTGCACTGTCTGTGGCGGCAAAACTGCGGCTGCGGTAATCCTGGTTGGATGAAAAATAATAATGCTGGTTATTGGGGCCGGTTACGATTGGAACACCATCTGCTGCCCAAAGGCGGTTGCCTGCTTTATCATATTTCTGGGCATAAATATCAGTTTTTGAAGTGGCCGTGTTGCGGTCATCTTCCCATATTACAAAATAGCCATTGTCAGGATAACTGGTGAGCAAGATTGGATTTTTTTGAACCTGCAATGCATTGCTTACCGCCATGTGAAGGCTGTCTTCAAAATAGTTGCTGGTATTACTCCATTGTGCTGAAGCGGCTAAGGCTGTTGCTGATAAAACAATAGTGAATATTTTTTTCATTGTTTTATTTTTTTGGGAATGATAAGGAACTGGCTGCCACCATCGTCTTCTCTTTCATTGTTATTTTTTCTAACCGGGCCTTCATTTTTATGATAAGCGTAGCTGCGGTTATTGTTGGTGCGGTTGATGGATGCAGAGCAATCCACACACAACAGGATGCAGGCTGACTGATCTACAAAATTCCTGATGGCATTACCGGGTAAAGTGCCAAAGCCGCTCTGGTAATTTATAAACTGCAAAGTGTCCAAATGACAATAGCTCATAATAGTGCCTCCACTGCCGGGCGGGGCAGGACCTTTTGGACAGGTAGAACCATTAAAATTTTCTGTTGGTGCACAACTGTCAATGGCACCATAAGTATCGGGGTTGCTTGTTAGTTTCCAGCCACACCAATGGGTATGATGAGCACCCAGCTGGTGACCCATCTCATGCATTACCACTAATATCTGGTTGCCTGTAACGTTAACCCCTGTAGGGAAGTTTTGTATATTGCCGTAAAAATTTAAATCTGCATACGAACAGGCTGATACACTGTCTGCACCACTTTGTTTAGGTACATAAGCTGGGCAGGTATTTACAGTTAAACCTTTTATCCTGCCGATATCACCTGCAAGTCCACCTTTCCCTTTGTTGGTTGTTGAATGATCCAGCCCCACACATATATTTCCCCAAAAATTATCCTTCCAGTTGGCAGCCAGGCCGGCAAGTGAGCTTTCCCTCGTATCGTGACTGTATGGGTCAGGTATTGTCCATACATTGATAGTGGTTATTTGTATATTGATCCCTTCATTATAATAACCGGCCGTAACATAATTATATAATTCATACACATAATTAACGGTTTGCTGTATGCTGCTTTGCCGCCATACATACATACTGTCAAAACAATCTACAAATACAAAAACACATTTGTCTTCTACAGCCAGCGGGTTTGCCTGCACGCCTGTTAATTGAATGCCGTTTGCAGTTTCTGAAGTATGCCCCTTATTTGTACCGCAGTCCAAGGGCTGCAGTTCCGGAAACCTTACCATAGTACTGTTATAAAGCCGGTAAGTTGATTTATCTTTTTCATCTGCCTTTGTTACCTGCAGCACTTTATCACTCATGCTTGCCGTCAGCGACAGGTAATCTTCATTCACCGTAAGCATTACATTGTTTTTATTTTCTTCGCCGGTTACAATGCCCCTGTAGGTAACCGGCAGTTTTACATTTTCAATAACGCTGTTATTGTTTTCAGTAAACTTAACATTGCCCAGGCTGAATTTAACCAGGTCGCAGGTGATGGTTTTATTGTTGCCTAAAGGAAGGGTTACCCGTATGGCATCCGGCCTTTGATTCATCAATTCGGCCAGCAAGGAAGTATTTAATTTGAGCTGCTGGTAAGTACCCCGTTGGGCCAATGTTTTATTGGCAACAAAACTAAAAGCTGGTATGTTTTTAAAGACAACCTGTTTTGCTTTTGCAGCCATCACCTGTCTTTTTACAGGCCAGTCTTGTGAAAAAGCATTGAAGGCGGTAACTAATAAAAGCAGTGTAATTAGTTTTTTCATTCTCTTTTTTTAAGGCAGTATAGTTACTAAATTTTACGCTATTTACAAGTTATATTTATTAACTGGCGGCTTTGTGTTTTTCTTTGGTGTTTTTGTGAATTTTTTTACCTGCAAATATGCTTCAATTAGTGAGGGATGGTAGCCGCTTAACAGCTTTTTTCAATACTTTCACCGCTTCAAACGAATCAACCATGAGAAGAAAAAAACCAATATTAAAACTAAGTACATTGGCATTGGCAACCCTGTTGGGTTCACTTGCTGCTGCTGCACAAACTGCTGTTACAAAATTCATCGACTCTGCTAATATGGATTTTTCAGTGAAGCCCGGCGATGATTTTAATGCCTATGCCAGCGGCACCTGGATAAAGAATAACCCAGTGCCTGCCAAAGAAACCCGTTGGGGCAGCTTTAACCAATTGAGGGATTTTAATATCAATGCAGTGAAAACAGTGTTGGAAAAAGCAGCGGCTGATAAAACTGCAGCAACTGGCTCTGTTACCAAAAGAGTGGCTGATTTTTATACTGCCGGTATGGACAGTGCTGCTATTGAAAAAAGAGGTACCGCCCCGGTGCTGCCTCATCTTGAAAGGATCAACAGCATTGGTGATGTGCAGGGAATAATGAATGAAATCAGCAACCTGCGTACCATGGGCGTTGCCGCTCCGCTGTTTGGATTTTTTGTGGCGCAAGACAGGAAAAATGTAGAACACATGATTCCGCAGTTTGGCCAGGGAGGCACCACCCTGCCCGACCGGGATTATTACCTGAAAAATGAAGGCCGCAATGCCGGCATCCAGGATGCTTACAAAAAATATATCACTGCCCTGTTTATGTTGGTTGGTTCAGCAAAAGAAAAAGCAGAACAAAATGCCATCAGCATTTTTGAACTGGAGAAAAAACTGGCAGCAGTTCAATTGAGCCGGGTGGAAATGAGGGATCCTTACAAAACCTACAACAAATTCCTGGTGGCAGATTTTGGTAAAACCACTCCCGGCATTAACTGGCTGCAAATGCTTACGCAATTAAGAGTAACCGGCGAAGACAGCATTTTAGTAAACAATCCTCCATTCTTTAAATCGGTTGACAGCCTGCTGAAAGCAATGCCTCTGCAAGACTGGAAAGTGTACCTGCAATGGAATGTGCTGAAAGCTTCGGCACCTCATTTAAGCGCTGCTTTTGTAGATGCGAACTTTGCATACAACCAGGTGTTGAGTGGGCAGCGTATTCAAACTCCAAGGTGGCAGCGTATCTCCACTCTTACAGATGGTTGTGTTGGTGAATTACTGGGGCAGTTGTATGTGAAGGATTATTTTAAACCGGCAGCAAAAGCCCGTATGGCAGAACTGGTGGCCAACCTGCGTAAAGCATTTGCCATCCGTATCAATCAACTGGACTGGATGAGCACTGCTACCAAAGAAAAGGCATTGGCCAAACTGGCTGCCTTTAGGCCAAAGATTGGATACCCGGATAAATGGAAAAACTATGATAGCCTGGAGATCAGCAGTGAAAAGTATTTTGAAAATATGCTGAATGTAGGCCAGTGGAATTACAACTACATGATAAACCAGCTGGGCAAACCTGTTGACAGGGAATTGTGGGGAATGACACCTCCTACTGTAAATGCTTATTACAATGCAACACTGAATGAAATTGTTTTTCCTGCCGGGATATTGCAGTTTCCTTTCTTTGATGCCAATGCAGATGATGCTGTCAATTACGGCGGTATTGGTGCAGTGATTGGTCATGAAATGAGCCATGGCTTTGATGATAACGGCAGTAAGTATGATGCAGACGGAACACTGAGAAACTGGTGGACGGAAGAAGACCGTACAAAGTTTGATGCTAAAACAAAGGAGCTGGGAAAACAATTTGACTGCTATACCATACAGGATATCATTCATGTAAATGGCAAACTGACCATGGGTGAAAACATTGGCGACCTCGGCGGACTGAATGTAGCGTATGAAGCATTTAAAATGACAGAACAGGGAATGTCATCTAAAAAGATTGATGGCTTTACTCCCGACCAGCGTTTCTTCCTTGGCTGGGCGCAGGTATGGCGTGGCAGTATATTACCGCAAACAGCCGCACAGTTGATCCTTACAGACAATCACTCCCCCAGCCAGTTCAGGACCATTGGTGCACCAGTGAACATGGATGCCTGGTACAAGGCATTCAAAGTAAAACCAAATAATAAATTGTATAAGAAGCCGGAAGAAAGGATAAGGATCTGGTAAGATATTAGTTCATACAAAGATGTATTGCAAAGAAGGGAAGCTCAATTACCAGGCTGGCTTTCTTTTTTTGTGTATTATATGCTATATACTATTTTTCAATTAGATAAATATTGACCCAATTAGGTAATGCATCATCAAGTTCAATAACGGTAACACTAACGCCCTATTCCACTTCAAGTATCAGTTTAGCCACTTTGCCGGAATTGTCAAAAAGATAAGCTCTATCTGAAATTTGCAATGCTTTTTTAAATTGTCTAAGCTGCTGTAATATCTTCTTTTGATTTAAAAACCAAAATTCTTCTTATAGTTTTCTGTTCCATTACATTTTCACACAACTACCAAATAGCAAGATCCAAGACATTGTGTTGAATAAGCAAAAGTATTTTAAGTGATAACAGTCCTGCTGTTGCAGCAGAACAATCTTTTATATAAAACTATATTCTTATCAATGGATTAAACCAGTCTGTAAAATTAGAACGCATGTATTGCGGAGGCATTTTCGTATATTAATAACAGACGTATCAACCATAGTTAATCTACCAACTTACTAACAATATGATGGAAAACTAAAACCTCAGTTAAGCTAAACTGGAGTCATTTGCTTTTTTATCCAATGAAGGAAAGCAGAATTTTTTCCTGGCAAGAATATTCTCGGTCAGTCTGTTTTCACCAACATTTGCCTGGAGGATCAATAAATATGGCAAAGCAGATTTGCTTTACCAGTATGACAGGGCAAAAAGAAAAAAATAAAAGAACGGCTTATTATGAAACCCTACTGTTCAAACAGTGGGTTTTTTGTTTTCTCCACATTAATAAGCCGGTCACACTTTGCCAATATTTATGCCTCCTCCCAAAAACTGTATTAAACCTTAAATAATAATCCGGGTCTCTTTTTCTTTTATTTGATTTTTTTATAAAAACTAACTGCCTCATGGATAGAAGAGTATTTCTCACCAATTCTCTTGCAAAGAAAAAACCGGCTTCTGTCCGTTCTTCTTTTCGCACCCTTAGTGGAATTGCACCCTACACCGGGCAGTGGACTACCAATGAAGTGATTCATCTTTTAAAAAGAACCATGTTTGGTGCTAAAAAAGTCGATGTTGATTTCTTCAGTGCAATGACTATGAGTGCATCGGTTGATTACTTATTAAATGTAAGCGCTGCACAAACATCGCCGCCGCCACCCATCAAATCATTTGACAGCGATGTAGATACCCGCCGTTGCCACAGGACAAACATGGGTAAATACGCCACCTGTTGACGGCAACAGCAATAAACCAAGGCGTGACTCTTTAAAAAACTGGTGGGTTGGTTTAATGCTGAACCAGGAAAGAAATATTTTAGAAAAACTCACACTGTTGTGGCATAATCATTTTGTGGTGGAAATGACGGATGTGGGTAATGCTATTTATTGTTACCAGTACAATGATATACTCCGTAAAAACGCTATCGGGAATTTTAAGGATTTTATAAAAGCTGTTACCATTAATACAGCCATGCTGAAGTATCTTAATAATTATCTGAACATTAATACAGCACCAGACGAAAACTTTGCAAGGGAATTACAGGAATTATTTACCATTGGCAAAGGCGCAGACAATGCCACTGCACCTTACAGTGAAGAAGATGTGAAACAGGCAGCTAAAGTACTCACCGGCTGGGCCATCAATTCATCTGCCATGGCGTACCAGTTTAATGTGAACAAACATGATACGGGCAATAAACAATTTTCTGCTTTTTATAATAACACCCTCATTACAGGACGCACCGGCACTGATGGTATGCTGGAACTGGATGACCTGCTGACAATGATCTTTTCAAAAGAAGATGTATCACTTACTATCTGCAGAAAACTATACCGCTGGTTTGTGTATTATACTATTGACGCTGCAACGGAACAAAATGTGATTGCCCCATTGGCACAAATATTCCGCAACAGTAATTATGAGATAAAGCCGGTGCTGGCGGCACTGTTTAAAAGCGAACATTTTTTTGATGCAGCCAACCAGGGCTGTGTGATAAAAAACCCATTGGATATGCTGGTGGGGCTTTGCCGGGAAAGTAACGTGGTTTTTCCTGATGCGGCAGATTATACATCTAACTATTACATGTGGGCATTTATAAATTCAACTGTTACAAAGATGCAGATGGAACTGGGCGAGCCACCCAATGTGGCAGGATGGCCGGCTTATTACCAGCAGCCGCAGTTTCATGAACTGTGGATCAATAGCGACAGCCTGCCCAAGCGCAATGAATTCAGCGACCAGATGACTTCGACAGGTTATACAAAAAATGGTAAAAAATTAATTATGGATGTGCTGGCATTTACAAGCGCTATGCCCAGTCCACAAAATCCCAATGCACTGGTGGATGCAATAACTTATTTATTAAGAATGCCATTGACGCAGCAATCGAGAGACAAGATTAAAACAGATATTTTGCTGGGCGGCCAGGCAAACGACAATTACTGGACCACCGCCTGGAATATGTATGTGGCCGTGCCCACTGATACAGCCAATACCAATATTGTAACCACCAAATTGAAAAGCCTGTACCAGTACATTATGCGTTTGCCGGAATATCAATTATCATGACTTGTGATGAGTTAAGCGGAAAATGATCTTTTTATTACACGAATTTTAAAACAGGATTACACGAATTACCCAATCGCAATGCTGAATTAGTGTAACAAAAATTACGACAAAGCAACTGTTAAATAATAAAAATGAAAAGAAGAGATTTTATTGGTAAAGCTGTTGCAACAACTGTTGTGCCTGCATTGGTAGGTGGTTTTTCATTAAAAGGATTTGCTGTGGATACTTTACTGCACAGGGTGCTGGCAAGTGCCCCGCCCATGAATGATAATGTGCTGGTGATTGTAAGGTTAACAGGCGGCAACGACGGGTTGAATACCGTGATACCTTTAGACGGGTACAGCAATTATTATAATGCCCGTACCAATATTGCCATACCTCAAAACAGGGTACTGGCACTAAATGGTTTTGCCAACACCGGTCTTAACCCGGCAATGACAGGTATGCAAATCATGTTCAACGAAGGCAATCTTGGCATTATACAATCTGTTGGTTACGCCTCGCCAAATTTTTCACACTTCCGTGCCACTGATATTTGGATGAGTGGGTCGGACAGTGATGAAGTGCTTACCAGCGGCTGGGCAGGCCGTTATCTTGATTATGATTATGTAAATTTTCCTGTGGGTTATCCCAATGCATGGATGCCCAATCCGCTGGCCATATAGATAGGCTCTGTTACGTCACTTGCTTTGCAGGGTGCTGCCATGAATATGGCATGAGCATCAGCGACCCAACTGATTTTTATAATTTTTTAAATGGCGTGGAAGACCCTGTTCCTGCAACCCATGCCGGCAAAGAACTCTCCTACATCCGCTCGGTGGTAAAGCAAACACAGCAGTATGCCGATGTAATAAAAATTGCCGCCCAAAGGGTAACGGTGCAGGCTGCCTACCCCGATAATAACAGCCTGGCAGCACAGCTTAAAATTGTGGCGAGGCTGATAAAAGGCGGCTTAAAAACAAGGGTGTATATGGTGGAAGCCAAAGGGTTCGACACCCATTCATTACAAACAGATGCTGCCGATACCACGGTTGGCTGCCATGCCGATTTATTAAAAGGCGTAAGCGATGCCCTCAAAGCTTTCCAGGACGACAGCACTTTACTGGGCATTGAAGAAAAGGTGGTGGGCATGACCTTTTCTGAATTTGGCAGAAGGATAAAAAGCAACAGCAGCGGCGGCACCGACCATGGCGCTGCGGCACCGGTGTTTGTATTTGGTAAAAATGTAAATGCCATAGTGCTGGGCAGCAGCCCCAATTTACCAACAACAGCTACAGTAAATGATAATATTGATATGCAGTACGATTTCAGGAGCGTATATGCCAGCCTGTTACAAAACTGGCTTTGCGTAAGGGATACCGACCTGGCCAGTGTTATGCTGGGCAACTATGCCCTGCTCCCCATTATTGAAAGCCTTAGCTGCAATATTACCCGCTATACTTTTATTGGCAATGGCAATTGGAGCGATGCAACCAATTGGCGCAACAACCTAAAGCCGCCGGCAGTATTAACGGGCAATGCCGAAATTGAGATAGAGCCTGTTGATGGGGGCCAATGTGTGCTTAACATAACACAAACCGTTGGCCAGGGCGCCAGGCTTACCGTGGAAACAAACAAAAAATTTATTACACCGGGCACGCTGGACATACTGCATTGACGGTGATAGTGAATAAGATTTTGTTTTGAACCACGAAGGCCACAAAGTGGTTTAATAACAAATATCCTGTGTCCTTAGTCCTTCCTTAGTGCTTTTTGTAGTTAAAAAGACTTACAGAACATCTACTCCCCTGTTGACACGGGCAATCTCCCAGTATTAATCCAATATTTTTCCATTGTTTATAATTCTCCTCCACAGAATGGAAAAATTATCTTTCTCATTTTTTGTAACGTATTGAAAACAACCCAGTTACTTTATGGCACAATGTAGAAAATAGATTATACAACAACACAAATCTAAAACCTATAAAATTAAAAACTTAACAACTACAATCATTGCCCTCTTCACAATCGCTACTTCAGTTTTCGCTAACAATACTAATCCTAATACAGCTTCAGTTATCGTAGCTTCAGTAAATAACAGCAATGTAGCCATCAGCTTTACATCTGCTAACAACAGCAAATTTGAAATTGAGCGTTCATTTTACAGCAACAACTTCACTGTTATCGCTTCAGTAAACGCAGTATTTGCCGGTAACTTTAAAATCAATGATAATGCTGCTGAATTAGCCGGAAGGAAAATAGCTTACTACCGTGTAAAAACAATCGCTGCTAACGGTACTGTTTCTTACAGCAACACTACAGTAATAAACTTAGAAGCAACTGAAGGTGCCATCGTAACTAAAAGTACTATCAACTTTACAGCCACTCAAAACGGTAACGCTGTAATCAAAGTAAAATCAATTACTGGTCAGACTGCTGCTACGGTAAACAGCATCGTTGCAAAAGGAAACAATACCATTGCAATCAATAACAATCTTGTAAAAGGTATCTATATAGTAGAAGTTGCTGTAAATGGTGTGGTAACAGATACACAAAAAATAATCGCTGAATAATAACCAGCATTAACAATATATAAAAAGCCACTACTTAACCGGGTGGTTTTTTGTTTGGCATCACCTTGCTTC
Organism: Chitinophagaceae bacterium; assembly: GCA_031368105.1. Classification (GTDB taxonomy): domain Bacteria; phylum Bacteroidota; class Bacteroidia; order Chitinophagales; family Chitinophagaceae; genus Ferruginibacter. The sequence goes on along the minus strand of JANLQY010000136.1, from coordinate 10,595 downwards.
TTCTTTCGTCGTCATTTCACCTTGTACACTATGAATAATAAAAAAGTAAAGGTGAAATTCTTTCCTTCTCAGGAATATTTCCTTCACTTGGATTTGCGTATAGCAATGAGCTTGCGTTTGGCGGCGCTGGATGCTTATTAGCAAAAAAAAATTGATGCCGGCACTCTGGCCTGTATGGCCCAACGTCCCCGGCCTTGCTCATTACCCACATAAGAGAATGCTGGAAATCGGTTTGAAGATAGAAAGGTTGCAGGGAAAAAAGAGCTGCTTTACCCAACACTTAGTTTCGATATCTTCTTTTTAGCGAAATTATTGCAACCATAAAATGCCCAACTTTGGGTTGTTATATAGGTGTGTGGGTTTGGTATTACTTGCCGGTGCTACCATTCCTGTACTCTGCCGTGCTGGCTGTGCCGGTCTATTGCAGTTACCCAAAGCCCAGTAAATAACAAAAAAGATAAGAATGGTACTGAAGCAGCCGCCACCGAGTTTTTTTGCGCCGTAACCGGCAATGAGTGTTTTGAAAAAACTATTCATAAAAAGGGGTTTTATATTATAGTGATAATTCTGGTTGTGATGCCTGTATGCTGCCGAGATCGTTATAGTTATTATGTAAGGCAGGCTTGTGCATTTGTTTTCTTTTATGCATGAGGCAGTACAATGCATTCCCCAGCATAAAAACAAAACTAACTGCAAGTGAAATGGCAGTACCGGCACCCAGCATGATTAATACAAAGGTAGCCTCCCTTCTTGCATCAAAGGGAAAATCGTTGAAAAGGGCAAGCATAAACCCATACATCAGCAATATCAATACATTGATAAAAATAAAAAGTATTTTTAAAATGTGCAGGTGAACCTGGGGGTTGAATCCGCTGTTGGTATTTTTTTTATACATACAGTTGGTTTTGAAATAAATAAAAAATCTCTGCAGGTATAATGAAAAAAATATGCCAGTGCTGTATTACCCATAAAACAGTCTCCTTATGGTTTAAAAATACTTTTTTGTGGATTTTTGATGCTTACTGCTGTGGAATAATTTACCCCATATTATGTTTTTGAATACGCAGTACATACAAAGGCGTGTCAAGAGAATCGCTGAAATAAAGATTAGTTGCCCACTGCAATTTCTTAAGGCTTCGAAACAATGATTTCCGCCCGGTTGTGCTTCCCAGCCAAACGGCAAAGGGGAGTGGTTAAATACCTTATAAAAGGACTTTGATTACTCTCATAAAATATAAAGAATCTAAAAATAAATTTTAAAAAACCGGTGATCGTTTAGGGTTATTTAGTATTTACCAACAAAGGTGAGGCATTTAAAACCTCAGCTTTGCCGGTATTATCATTTAAATATAACGCTTTGTAATACGCAAAGTGCCTTGCAGCAGACTGTGCTGGAAGGGAGGAAATATAATTTCCGTTTCGTGTGCCAGCAGTGTTACAGAAAAAAATAAATACCAGCCCTGGCTTATATTTACACCACAATCCAACTTAATAATTTTAAAAAAAACGCATGAGAAAAGTTTGGCTCATCACAGGTTGTTCCACAGGTTTTGGCCGTGCCCTTGCCACAGAGGTATTGGCAAAAGGGTACCAGGTGGCAGTAGCTTCCCGTAATACGGAAGATGTGCAGGATATTATTGACGGCTACCCCGGTACTGCTATAGCCGTAAAGCTGGATGTAACCATTCTGCAGCAGGTAACCCAGGCAGTGAGTGAAACTATCAGCCGCTTTGGACAGATAGATGTGCTGGTAAACAATGCCGGCATTGGATATTTTGGAGCCGTGGAAGAAAGTGAGGAAACAGAAGTAAGAAGAATGTTTGAGATAAATGTATTTGGACTGGCCAGGATGACCCAGGAAGTGCTGCCACACATGCGGCAACGAAAAAGCGGCCATATACTTAATATTTCTTCTATCGGCGGGCTGCGTTCTTTTCCCGGCGTGGGCTTTTACAATGCCACCAAATATGCAGTGGACGGGCTGAGCGAAGCACTGTATAAGGAAGTGGCACCGCTGGGCATAAAGGTTACTGTCATTGCCCCCAGCGGTTTCCGTACCGACTGGGCGGGCCGCTCTGCAAAAGACAGCCCGGTAAAAATTGCTGATTATGCTGCAACGGCAGAAAAAAACAAGGGAGATATCAGGGGTTACAGCGGTAACCAGCCCGGGGATCCTGTGAGGGCCGCCAAAGCCATGATACAGGTAACAGAAACAACCAATCCCCCACTGCGCCTGCTGCTGGGCGTGGCTGCACTAAAAGGCGCCAGGGCCAAGCTGGAAGAACTGAAGCATGATTTTGATACCTGGGCAACTGTTACTGAGGGTGCAGATTATCCAAAAGAATAAAGGTTTATTTTGTGTACTCTGAACCGTTGGAATGAAACATTTCTATTTCTCCAGTTTTGCTTCATGTGCTACGAACCGAGTCTGGAGAAGAAGACACTGCAGCAAAAAAAAGTGCCAATAATATTCTATCCTCTTTACTTGGATGTTTAAAAAAGAATTCGCATTTTGTAAGCCGGTTTCGTTTAGCCAGCCATCTCTTTCATTTAACGGGCTAAACAATACATAAAATTTCTTTGTATGCCAGCATATGAAATAGAGATTATTTTAAACCGCCAGTTAGCAGACTGCCTTTCTATCCCTGCTTTTATTACAGACACAAAAGGAAACCTGATCTTTTACAACGAACCTGCTGAAGAAATTTTAGGTAAACGGTTTGAAGATACCGGCGAGATGCCGGTAGAAGAATGGGCAACAGACTTCAAGCCTTTTGATGAGAATGGAACACCACTTCCTCCAAACGAACTCCCGCTTGTAAACACACTTGAAGATGCACTTCCACACCATAAAACATTTTGGATAGAAAACCTGCAGGGCAAAAATCAAAAAATTGCAGTAACATCTTACCCCATTGTTGGCAGAACAGGAAAAATGTCGGGAGCAGTTGCTATATTTTGGAAATCAATAGATGTATGAAAATCAAATTATGGGGCGTACGTGGGTCAATTACCACTACAGGTCCTGAAACAGCTTATTACGGCGGAAACACATCCTGCGTGGATGTGTGGGAAGATGGATGGCTGCTGGTATTGGATGGCGGATCAGGCATACAAAAACTAACTGTAAACAATGCGCTGGTAACTAAAAGAATTGATATTCTGCTAACACATCTTCACCTAGATCATATACAGGGATTGGGATTTTTTAAACCGCTATTTGACCCTTCTATGGAAATACACATCTGGGGGCCGGCAAGTAGTTCCAGAACATTACATTCCAGGTTAAGCCGCTACTTATCGCCACCATTATTTCCTGTACTTATCCGTGATTTGCCCTGCAGCCTTACGCTGCATGAAATTGACAACAGTACTTTTCAAATCGGTCCGTTTACCATTCAATCAAATTATATTATCCATCCCGGCCCCACTGTTGGCTTTCGGGTTACCGGTAAACATTCTGTGTTTACTTATATTCCCGATCATGAGCCGGCATTGGGCAGAAGCGGTATTATTAAAGATGATAAATGGCTTTCGGGTATTGATCTTGCCCGGGGGACAGATTTATTATTGCATGATGCACAATATAACAGTCACGAATATCCGGGTAAAAAAGGCTGGGGACATTCTTCCATAGACGATGCAGGATTGTTTGCTTCCATTGCGGGGGTAAAGCATGTTCTTTTTGCACACCATGATCCTTCCCGGTCTGATAAAGAACTTGATGAAATGTATGCTTCATTTAAAAGCAACAACAGTTATACATTTAAAAATGAACTGGCAAGGGAGGGAATGGAAATGACGTTGGCATAATGCCTGAATATAATCAGTTAAAATAAATGTTGAAATGGATTAACTAAAAAATTAGTACCTTAAATTATAACTCATATAAATTACCGGTTATGAAAAAATTACTGACTTATTTATTTATAATTGCATCCATTGCTGCAAAAGCACAAACAATAGATTCGGCCTGGGTTGTAAATAATTACACCAAAAAAGAAGTGTACATCACAATGAGGGATGGCGTACGGTTATTTACTTCCATATACATTCCGAAAAGCACAGTTGAAAAACATCCGATTTTAATATCAAGAACCCCATACTCCTGCCAGCCTTATGGCGAAGCAAATTTTCAAAATTTCTGGGGCTCTTATCAAAAGGAATATTTAAAAGAAGGCTACATCATGGTAAAGCAGGATGTACGTGGCAGATGGATGAGTGAAGGCCAGATGGTAAACATACGGCCATTTAATCCAAACAAAAAAGGAAAGGAAACTGACGAGTCAAGTGATACCTATGATACCATTGACTGGCTGATAAAAAACATTGCCAACAACAATGGTAATGCAGGGGTATTTGGCATTTCTTATCCGGGCTTTTATTCTACTATGGCGGCTGCCAGTAATCATCCTGCATTGAAAGCCGTTAGTCCGCAGGCGCCCGTTACCAATTGGTTTATCGGGGATGATTTTCATCACAACGGCGCCTTCTTTCAATTGGATGCATTTGATTTTTATTCAGCATTGGGATTTGCTTTTGGCGTACCTCATCCCAAGCCGGTTGCTGTTGCTGCAACTTCTGTTGGTTACCCGGTTCATGATAATTATAAATTTTTTCTGGAGGCGGGCAGTCTAAAAAATCTTACTAAATATACCGGCGACAGCATTGCTTTCTGGAATGATTTGATGGCGCATCCAAATTATGATGCCTGGTGGAAGGCACGTGATGCAAGAATAGCAACTAAAAATTTACAGCCTGCCATGTTATGGGTTGGCGGCTTATTTGATGCAGAAGATTGCTGGGGTGCCTGGAACGGGTATAAAGCTGCCGAACAAAATAATCCGGGTAAGGCTTTTAATAAAATTGTTGATGGGCCCTGGTATCATGGACAATGGGCCAACCAGGATGGAACACATCATGGCAATATTCAGTTTGGTTCCAATACCAGTGCCTATTACCAGCAAAATTTTGAGATCCCCTTCTTTAATTATTTTTTAAAAGCTAAAGGAGATGCAGCACAAATTGCAGAAGCCAACATTTTTGTTACAGGTGCTAACGAATGGAAATCATTTGCACAATGGCCACCGGCAGGCAAGGAAGATAAAACAATGTACCTACAGGCCAATGGAAAGTTAAGCGCTGCAAAACCTGCTGCTGCAAACAGTTTCAGCGAATATATCAGCGACCCTGCCAAGCCGGTTCCGTACAGTGCCGATGTACATTTTAACAGAACAAGAAAGTACATGAGCGACGACCAGCGTTTTGCTGCACGCCGACCGGATGTGCTGGTTTTTCAAACAGATTCTTTGACGGCAGATGTAACCGTTACCGGAAATGTAATGGCAGATATCATGACGGGTATTTCTACAACTGATGCAGATTTTGTTGTAAAAATAATAGATGTGTTTCCAGATTATATGGGTTACAATGCTGTAGATATTTATGAAGAAACCGACCCGGTAAATCCCTACCCGATGGGAGGTTACCAGATGTTGGTGAGAGCAGAAATTTTCCGTGGCCGTTTCAGGAAGAGTTATGAAAATCCTGTTGCTTTTACTCCAGGTAAAATAGAAGAAGTAAAATTTGAATTGCCTTCTATTGCACACCGTTTTAAAAAAGGGCATCGTATAATGGTGCAGGTACAAAGCAGCTGGTTTCCTTTAGTAGACCGTAACCCACAGCAGTTTATTGACATCTATCATTGCGATGCAAAAGACTTTATTAAAAGTAACATAAAAATTTACCACGATGCAAAAAATGCATCTAAAATAATTTTACCTATATTAAAGTAATTCAATTGCTGAGGCATGTCTCTCTCCTCCGGGATTCATTTACTACGAACTATGGCTCAGTTATTATCTGTTGAAAATATATCCGGGGGAAATTGTTTAATTTTTTATATTTACTAAACCAACCTCTAAGCAGTTTTTTAAAAAATTTGAAGCTCTTTTATTTTGATGATTAATTAAACTGCTTTTCTCTTAATTCATATTTCTAACCAAAAACTAACATTATGCAAAAAACGTTCAAGTATTTTGTGCTATGCCTATCTTCTATGATGGTACCCATTGCACTATTGGCGCAATTTACAGTTACAGGTACAGTTACTGGGGCTGGCAATAACCCACTTTCCGGTGCTACAATTAAAGTAAAAAACAGTAACAAAGGAATTGTAACTTCTGATCAGGCAGGTAAGTTTTCTTTGGACGTTCCTGGCCAAAAAGGAGTTATCGATATTTCCTTTATCGGTTACAAAACCCAGTCAGTATCGGTAGATGCCAATTCACAAAGCCTTGCATTAAAACTTGTAGAAGACATAGGCAATTTAGATGAAGTGGTAGTAACCGGTTTGGGAACCTCGGTAAAAAGAGCCAATCTTGCCAATGCGGTTGCTTCAGTTTCTTCTAAGGAACTGGTAGGCACCACTACGCAATCAACGGTGGATGGGGCCCTCTATGGAAAATTTACCGGAGCTAATATATCAGCAAACTCAGGGGCGCCCGGTGGTGGCATTTCCGTAAAGCTCAGGGGCGTTACTTCCATTGCGGGCAATTCACAACCTTTGTTTATTGTGGATGGGGTGTATTATGACAACTCCTCGATCAATGCCGGTTTAAACGCTGTGTCCAAGGCCGCAGGGCAGGGCAGCACTACTTTTCAAGACAATCCATCCAACAGGATTGCTGACCTTGATGCGGAAGACATTGACCGGGTAGAAATATTAAAAGGAGCTTCTGCCGCTGCTATTTACGGTTCAAGAGCTGCCGGAGGGGTGGTGATTATCACTACCAAAAAAGGAAGAAGCGGTAAACCAAAAATTGAACTCTCACACTCTATCGGGCAACAGATGCAATTACGCAAATTAGGAGGCCGTAGCTGGGATGCAGCTAAAGTACAGGCTGCCTATGGATCTGCCGGAACTGCCATTTATAACGCCGCAGGCGGAAAAGTATATGATTATGAAAAAGAATTATATGGCCAGAAAGGGTTAATGAATAATACCAGGCTCAGCATAAGCGGAGGGAATGACAAAACCACTTTTTATGCAGGCTTTACCCGTAAAGATGATGAAGCGATTGTAAAAAATACCGGGTATACTAAAACAGCTTTCCGTATCAATCTGGATCAAAAAGTGTTCAGCTTTTTAGATCTTTCTCTCAATTATAATTATGTAGAGTCAAAGGCTGATCGTGGTTACTTTAACAATGACAATACCAGTACTACATTAGGAGTTTCCTTTGTTTCTACTCCCTGGTGGGCAAATCTTTATCCCGATGCCAATGGCAATTATCCCAATAACCCCCTGGCACCTTCCAATTTTTTACAAACCAGGGACCTGATCACCAACAGGGAAAAAGTAAACCGGACCTTATTGGGCAGTACCGCCACTTTTAAAATTTTAAATACCGGCAAGCATGATTTAAAAGTAATTGCCCGGGGCGGTATTGATAATTATACCCTTAATACCATTGCCATATTCCCCAAAGAATTACAGTTTGAAAAAGACGGTAATGGTACCAACGGGCTTTCGGCTTATGGAACAACGATTACCAGAAATTCAAACATCAGCGCAATTGCAGTATATAATTTTTCCCCCAATGAAAAAATCAACTTCCGCACTCAGGCAGGCCTTACAGCTGAAAATATAGATCAGAATAATGTACTTACTACTGCTTCACAATTAATAGGTACCCAAACAAACGTAAACCAGGCAGGCGCTGTGCAGGCAGAACAGGCTCGTACCATTCAAAAAGACCGTGGATTTTTTGTACAGGAAGAAGTGAACTACAATGATATATTTATTGCAACTGCCGGCCTTAGAGGAGACCGGTCCAGCCGAAACGGGGATGCCAGTAAATTATATTATTTTCCAAAGGCATCTTTGGCGGTTAACGTAAACCGTTTTTCTTTCTGGAACTGGAAACAGGTAAGCCAGTTAAAATTGAGGGTTGCATATGGTGAATCCGGAAACTTTGCACAATTTGGCGCTATCTATACGCCATTGGTACCTGCAATATTTAATGGTACTACCGGCTCACTCATTGGAATTAACCAGGGTAATGAAAAGCTGGAGCCCGAAAGACAGAAAGAACTCGAATTCGGTATTGATTTCGGTATTCTTAAAAACCGGATTACATTCGAAGGAACCTATTACATCAAGAAAGCAGATAACCTTATTTTGCTGGTACAGTCACCTACTTCCTCAGGCTTTTCAAATGCCTGGAAAAACGTAGCAGCAATTCGTAACAAGGGAATCGAATTAGGGCTGAATGCCATTATTGTGGATAGCAAAAATTGGAAATGGAATATTCAAACACGGTACTGGAAAAATAAAGCCGAAGTTACCAGGCTGGATGTTCCTGCATTTAATACCGGGGCATTTGGCGCCACCCTGGGAACATACCGTATTCAAAAAGGAAAGAGCCCTACACAGGTAGTGGGTATTGCCGGGGCGAATGATCCAAAAGATCCAGAATCCGGGTTAGGGATTTTTGGGGATGCTGAACCGGATTTCCAATTATCATTTACCAATAATGTAACCTGGAAAAACTTTGAATTATCTGTTTTATCGCACTGGAAAAAAGGTGGCAGAAATATTAACCTCTCCACTTTGCTCAGTGATATTTTTGGCACTTCGCCTGATTTTGACAAGACGAATCTTGATCCATCCGGGCAAATGTCCAATGGGTCATTTCGTCTTGCAGCCCTGGGCACCACAGCTAAGCCCTGGGTAGAAGATGCTTCCTATTTCCGCATCAGGGAAATTGGGTTGAGTTATAAATTACCTGCTAACCTTATTAAAGGGATATCACAAATCAAAGTAGGTTTTTCGGGCCGCAACCTCTTCAATCATTTTAAGTACAGCAGCTACGATCCGGAAGTATCCAACTTTGGAGCCAATGCTATTTCCAGTAATGTGGAAGTAACACCCTTCCCATCTTCAAAGAGTATTCACTTTAATGTATCTGTCAGTTTCTAACCCAAAAAATAAAAAGTATGAAACAATCATATAAAATTTCCACATTCATGTTACTCCCGTTATTGATAACAACGGTGATGTATGTGTGCACATCTTGTAAAGTAGACCCTATTAGGGATCCCAATAACCCAAGCCCGGTCAGTATCACTCAAAATGCCACACTTGGTGAAATTCAAAACCTGGTAGATGGCACCGAATCCGGTATGAGGGATAATATGGGGTTTTATTTTGATGATGTAGGAGTTATCGGAAGGGAGTTCTACCGCTATTCAACATCCGATCCAAGATTTACCTCAGATCTTTTAGGTAAGTCAACAGCGGTATTAGACAACAATACCTTTTACATTACCAATCCATTTGGAGCAAGGTACAGGGCAGTAAAAAATACCAATATCCTCATCCCTGCGTTACAAAATACCAAGGCCTCCATTACAGAAGACCAACGTAAAGCGGGCATTGCATATGCCCAAACTATCAAGGCCTACCAGTTATTGCTGGTATTTAACCTGGAATATGAAAACGGTGTAAGGGTGGATGTTGCTGATCCCGATAACCTGGGGCCCTTCTTATCAAAGGATGAATCATTGAATGCCATCCAGGGTTTGTTGAACACAGCTAACGCTGACCTGAAAAATAACCCGGCTAATTTTCCTTTCAATTCAAGCGTATTTGGCAATGCTGCCAGTGATTTTTCCAAATTTAACCGTGCATTGGCTGCAAGGGTGGCAGTGTATCGAAAAGACTGGACGCTGGCCAATACAGCCTTATCAGAATCTTTTTTTGATTTAAATGGCGATTTAAATACCGGAGCTTACCACTTGTTTTCTACCGCCGGTGGCGACCAGCTCAATCCCCAATATTTCCCTTTAAATGTAAGTGGCGAAGCCAGGGTTGCACAACCAGGCTTTATTGCTGATGCAGAAGCCGGCGATACAAGGCCAGGTGCAAAAACATCCAGACGCCTTGATACTGCTTTCCAGGATGGATTAAAAAGTGCCTATGACTTTTATGTATACAAAACAAATGTGGCGCCCATTCCTATTATCAGGAATGAAGAACTGATTTTACTGTATGCTGAAGTACAGGCTCAGTTAACCAATACTGCCAATGCAACTGCTGCCATTAATGTGATCCGCAGTGCTGCTTCGCTGGGCAATTACAGTGGAGCTACCGACTTGGGTAATTTAATAACAGAAATATTGAAACAACGCAGGTATTCATTGTATGGCGAAGGGCATCGCTGGATTGATATGCGCCGGTATAACAAACTCAGTGAATTGCCGATTGACAGAACCGGGGATGATGTGTGGGTGCAATTTCCACGACCGGCAAATGAATAAATAAAGCAGCTCAGCAGCACTTATAAAAAAGCTTCCCACACGGGAAGCTTTTTTATAAGTGCTGCATCCCCGGCCTGCCACTACAGCCCGATCCACTTCCCAGCAATGTTTCTCCCGCCATGGTTCGTGTCCTCACCACAGGTGTTCGGAAGATTTACGTTGAATTAGGATAAATTAAACCTTTGGCTATTGATGGGTCGCCTTTGCACAGCAGCACAAAGTTGTACAGGATGTCGTTTTCAAGTTCCTGTGCAAATTTTCTTTTAGGGATT
>JANLQY010000113.1:0-9870 GCA_031368105.1 Chitinophagaceae bacterium | reverse complement strand
CATTGGCAATAATACGTCCTACAGAAGAAGAAGGTGTAATGATACCACTATTTAAAGTAAGTGTCCCAACCCCAAAAGCGTTATTTCCAGCAAATGTTATCGTTCCAGCATTTAAAGTAAAGCCAGCGGGATAAGCATTTGCCTGAGCACCGATATTCCATGTTCCTGCACTATTTTTAGTGAACCCATTTCCAAGAGCCAAGGAAACATTTTGCCCATTCCAAGTTAAAACTGCACCAGCAGCAACATCAACTATTCTTACCGCTCCTCCAGTAGTGAAAGTACCGGCACCAGTCCAAGTGGTCGTTCCTCCAGTTACTGATATATTATTCACTGTTGTTAAGGTAACATATGTAATAGCACTGTTCACTGTAAATACAATTGGTGTACCCGCCACATAAGCGCTTGTATATGGCCCCCCTAAAGGCCCCCAATTAACAGCAGTTAAGGTGTTGGATGCACCATTCGTATTCCAGTACTGTTGTGCCTTTACCCCTGAGCCTGCAAACATCATCAATGTAAAAAGCACCCCTGAAAAGAAGTATCTTTTTATAATGGTCAGCATTTGCTGCCGCTTCTGTAATAATAGGTTGGATAGTAGTAAAACTCTGTTCATAATCAGTTTTTAAACTTAATACGTTTTGTAAAGGGTATTAAGCAAATTTAATAGTACAAAAATCTTGTTATTGGCTGTATTAAAACAGGTACTAACGGGATAATCAATATTTCCTTAACAATTAAGGAGAGATTCTAAAGGATAAAGACCAGTGAAGATTCTAAAGGATAATGGATGCGTAAAATTAAACACTTGCACAGCTAAAACATGCTGGCAGGGGTTACTAATTTGTTACTAATTGTTCACAAGTATTAATAATGAACAATGCTTCAACAAATTTGCAGCCAATTTTAATTACTACGCTCAACAACGCTTTTTCCAGAAACTGCTGTTAAGACTGTTTTCTTTTAGAACTAGGTGCTAATTTATTTTGCAGTACTTATAGATTATGCAATATATAATTATTTTTCTACAAAATTTGCAGAACAGCTTATGTTTATCTACAAATTTATCTTATTTGTGGATAACTCTTTTTGCGAAAAAATGGAACAAACAGGCAATTGGTAATTTGCTGTTTCCGGTAACAGGAAAAAATTCTTATTTCTGTAGTTTTTAACGGCCAAAATAAAAATATCCTGCCGGTAAATACTGAAGCTATCAGCAACTTTTAGCCACTTATACATTTGTAAAGACTACAATAAAAATCTTACCCTATTTTTGAATGATGCGTAAAACGCTTAATATACTCGGCAGTTCACTGCGGCTCACCTTCCATGAACTGAAGTTGAATAAATTGCGTACTGCCCTCAGTCTTACCGGGGTGGCATTTGGTATCTTCTGCATTATTGGCGTGCTTGCTACAGTGGGCAGCCTGGAACGTAATATCCAAAACGAAGTAAACACTTTGGGAACCAACACCATCTATGTAGATAAATGGGAATACAGCGGCGGCCCCGACAAACCATTTTGGAAATACAGGGCAAGGCCGGTAATGAAATATGCAGACATGGACTTGATAAAACAACGTTCTGCCCTGGCAAAAGAAGTAACTTATTTAATGAGAACGAATGGTAACATTTCTTACAAGGATGATATTATTCAGGATGCATCTGTATATGGAATTGTGGAAGCACAGGCAGCGGTGCAACCAATCAGTTTTCAAACAGGCCGTTATATGTCATCTGCAGAATTTAACAGCGGCAGCCCGGTAGCATTGATTGGCTACGATAATGCAGAAAAATTATATGGCAGCCCCGAAAGAGCACTGGGCAAATATTTTGAAATTAAGGGCAAAAAAGTAACCATTGTAGGTGTAATAAAAAAGGAAGGCAAAAACTTTGTGGGATGGGATTACGACAACTGCATTATGGTGAATTATAAATTTTGCAAACAACTGGTGGAGGAAGAAAACAGCAACCCGGTAATTATTGTAAATGGGAGAGATAACGTAACTCCCTCCGCACTAAGCACCGAACTGCAGGGCATTATGCGGCAGATAAGAAGGCTGAGCCCGATGCAGGAAGATAATTTTTCATTGAACAGCGTGGAAGCATTCAGTAAAGCCATCACCAGTTTGTTTGGCACTGTGAATGTGGTGGGTGGCATCATTGGCATCATCAGTTTAATTGTGGGCATGTTTGGTATTGCCAATATTATGTTTGTAACAGTAAAAGAAAGAACCAGTGTTATTGGCCTCAAGAAAGCCATTGGTGCAAAAAGAAGCAGCATACTTTTCGAATTTTTACTAGAGGCATCCATCCTTTGCCTGATGGGTGGTGCCTTCGGTCTTTTCTTTGTTTATATTTTATCACTCGTTTTGTCTGGGCTCGATTTTCCTATGCATATTTCTATCCCGCTATTAATCAGCACTTTTATTATTTGCCTGGTGGTGGGTGTACTGGCAGGCATCTTTCCTGCATACAGAGCCGCAAGGATGGATCCGGTGGCAGCGATACGGAGTAAGTAACCCCCATCCCCTAAAGGGATGTAAAACAATAAACTTTTAGAACCTTTGCCATTTCTTTTGGTTCAATTACTTTCGTGATATGGATTCTTCTTTCATCAAACCATCACCACTAAGTATAGACGTTGATAATTTCCCTCCGCTAGCCAGCGGAGATGGGGGCATTTCTATCCTCGCCATTGAATCTTCCTGCGACGAAACAGCCGCTTCGGTTTGCAGGGATGGAATTATTTTATCCAACATTATTGCCACTCAATCTGTACATGAAAAGTTTGGCGGCGTGGTGCCGGAACTGGCCAGCAGGGCCCACATGCAGAACATTGTGCCGGTAGTAGCCGAAGCATTGAAGATGGCTGATTGTGAATTAAAAGATATTGATGCCATCGCATTTACACAAGCCCCCGGGTTGATTGGTTCTTTGCTGGTAGGTGCACAGTTTGCAAAATCATTGTCGCTGGCACTGGATAAACCTTTGATAACAGTGCATCACATGCAGGCACATGTACTGGCGAATTTGATTGCTGACAAAAAACCTGCATTTCCTTTTTTATGTTTAACTGTAAGCGGCGGTCACACCCAAATTGTATTGTGTGAATCACCCACCAGCATGAAAGTAATTGGCGAAACGATTGATGATGCAGCCGGGGAAGCATTTGATAAAAGCGCCAAGCTGCTTGGGCTACCCTACCCCGGCGGTCCGTTAATTGACAAATACGCAGCTAACGGCAACCCTAAACGCTTTCAATTTCCGGAGCCGCAAATACCCGGATTGAATTTTAGTTTCAGCGGATTAAAAACTTCTATCTTATACTTTTTACAAAACGCCGGCAGCAGCAATGTGTTCAAAGAAATATTTACAGCCACACCGGAAGAACGCAAACAATTTATTGAAGAAAATTTAGCCGATATCTGCGCCAGTATACAGGAAAGAATCATCAGCATTTTGATCAACAAACTAAAAAAAGCAGCTAAAGAAACCGGTATTAAAAATATCTGCATCGCAGGTGGCGTAAGCGCCAACAGTGGCCTCAGGAAAACATTAAAAGAAACCGGCGACAAAATGGGCTGGCAAACTTTTATTCCTTCTTTTGAATACTGCACCGACAATGCCGGCATGATTGCCATTGCTGCTTACTACAAATATTTGGCGAAAGATTTTGCTGATATTAATGTAACGCCTTCGGCAAGGGCAGTGTGGAGATGAATTGCCTGAACAGCAATCTGTGAATTAAATTAACTGAAATGGCTGAACAAAATAGATTGCTTATTTATTAATATTCTTCGTTTTTTCATTACGGTTCAGGTCGCTTTAAGCGCCCCGACCCTTTTAAAAAAACTTTACATTACAGCTACAAAAAATTATTTATGCAAATTAAACTATTAGCTGCAACAGCCATATTATTTATGACAGCGTGTAACAACCAAACCCAAACAACAGAAGAAACTTATCAATGGCCAACTGGCGCAAAACCACCGGTGGCGGATGTAAAACCCCATGAAAGAATAATACATGGCGATACCACAGCGGACAATTATTACTGGATGATTGACTATTTTAAAAAAGGCCCCGACAGTACCAAAGTGGTGGATTACCTGACCGCAGAAAACACTTACCTGGATACGATGATGAGTGGCACAAAAAAATTCCAGGCAGATTTATTTACAGAGATGAAAGCAAGGATAAAAGAAAAAGATGAGAGTGTGCCTTCTTATAAAAATGGATATTATTATTACACCAGGACAGAAGAAGGAAAACAATATTATAAATTCTGCCGCAAAAAAGGAAGCCTGGATGCCAAAGAAGAAATGCTGCTGGATGTAGACGTCATGGCAGAAGGCAAAGCTTATTTTTCTGTATCGGGAATGGAAGTGAGTGAAGACAATAAATTGCTGGCTTACGGTGTGGATGAAGTATCAAGAAGGCAATATATCATCAACATAAAAAATTTAGAAACCGGCGAAACTTATAAGGATGCTGTAACGCATACCGGTGGAGATCCCTGCTGGGCCAACGATAACAAGACAATATTTTATACAGCCAACAATCCTGCAACCTTGTTATCAGAAAAAATTAACCGGCATACACTGGGCAGCGATGCAGCAACAGATATTACTGTGTACGAAGAAAAAGATAAGAGTAATTATATTGGTGTGGGCAAAACAAAAAATAATAAATACATTTTTATTTCTTCACAGGCAACGCTTTCTTCCGAAACAAAAATGATTGATGCTGCTAAACCAACCGCTGCCTTTGTTTCTTTTGAACCAAGAATGAAAGAGGTGTTGTATGATGTAATTCCGCTGGCTGATAAATTTTTGATCCGCACTAACTGGAATGCAAAAAACTTTCGCCTGATGGAATGTCCGCTGGATAAAACAGACAGCAGCCATTGGAAAGAAGTGATACCGCACCGCACAGATGTACTGCTGCAGGGTGTGGAAGAGTTTAAAGATTTTATCGCCATCAGTGAAAGAAAAGATGGCCTGGTAAAATTAAGGATCCGCAATATCACCAATGGGCAGGAACACTATATTGATTTTGGCGAACCGGCTTATGCAGCCAACATCGGTATCAATCCGGAATACAGCAGTACCAAATTAAGGTACAATTATACATCGCTTACCACTCCCAACTCTGTGTATGATTATGACATGGCGACCAAAGATAAAAAACTGATGAAGCAGCAGGAAGTAGTAGGTGGTTACAATGCTGCAGATTATGTAACGGAGCGGTTATTTGCCACTGCAAAAGATGGAACAAAAATTCCTATTTCATTGGTGTATAAAAAAGGATTTCAGAAAAATGGCACCGCTCCATTGTTGCAGTATGCGTATGGTTCTTATGGCTACAGTACAGATGCTTCTTTTAACAGCAGCCGCTTAAGTTTACTCAACAGGGGTTTTGTATTTGCCATTGCACATATCCGTGGCGGGCAGGACCTGGGAAGACAATGGTACGAAGATGGCAAACTGATGAAGAAGAAAAATACCTTCACCGATTTTATTGATTGCGGTGAATTTTTGGTAAAAGAAAAATATACTTCCAAAGGACATTTGTATGCACAAGGCGGCAGTGCCGGCGGTTTGCTGATGGGTGCTGTGGTAAACATGGCGCCTGATTTATGGAATGGAGTAATAGCACAGGTTCCGTTTGTAGATGTGGTGAACACCATGCTGGATGAAAGCATTCCTTTGACCACCAATGAATTTGACGAATGGGGAAATCCCAAAAACAAGGATGCGTATGACTACATGAAAAGTTATTCGCCTTACGAAAATGTGGAGAAGAAAAATTATCCCAACATCCTTGTAACAACCGGCCTTCACGACAGCCAGGTACAATATTTTGAACCGGCCAAATGGGTGGCGAAACTGAGGGCAATGAAGACAGATAAAAATTTACTGATGCTGCACACCAACATGGCATTTGGCCACGGCGGTGCATCTGGCAGGTTTGATTACCTCAAAGATATAGCGCTGAATTATGCATTCCTGCTGGCTTTGGAAGGAATAACGAAATAAAATTTAACCGCTAAGACGCAGAGACGCAAAGATAAACCTTAGCGCCGCTGCGTCTTTCTTTTAAAAAAAATTTCAACAATTATATGCCCAACAATTATTTTCAATTCAAACATTTTACAGTACAGCAGGAAAATTGTGCTATGAAGGTTTGTACGGATGCCTGCCTGTTTGGAGCTTATGTTGCTGATGAAATAAAAGATAAATCATTATTCAATATACTGGATATTGGCACAGGCACAGGCTTACTAAGTTTGATGCTGGTGCAAAAAACAACTGCACAAATGGATGCTGTGGAAATTGATACCGCAGCTTATCAGCAAGCCAATAAAAATTTTCAGCAATCATCATGGAAAGAAAGACTTTCTATTTTCAACATCGATATCACACAATTTGACAGCAACAAAAAATACGATTGCATCATCAGCAACCCTCCTTTTTTTGAAGGAGATTTAAAAAGCAGCCACAGCAATAAAAATGCAGCGAAGCATGATACTGCACTTACTTTGCTGCAGCTATTACAGGTGGTTGTAAAGCATTTGCAGGAGGATGGTTTCTTTGCTGTATTGCTGCCCCATCACAGGGTAAATTATTGTATTGATGAAGCTGCTAAATTGAATTTATATCTCAACAAAAAAATATTGGCAAAGCAAACAGCAAAGCATGATTACTTTAGGGGGATGTTATTTTTTGAGAAGCAACAAGGTGCTTATTCTTCTGAAGAGATTATTATTAAAAATGCAAATGGAGATTACACAGGTGTATTCACTCTTTTATTAAAAGATTATTATTTGTATTTATAATTAAAATTACTCCCCGCCATACTCCTTCATATACCCAAACGTTTTCGTAATCTCACCTCCCTTCGCAATCGTTGCCCGGTCAATTAAAGCACTGTTGCCTTTTACCAAATCTTCCAATACATATTTTATTAACTGCTCACCAAAATACTGGCTGGCATCTCTTGGTAATTCGTTTGGCAAATTCCCCACGGCCATTATATCAATGCTGTTGTGCAGGTAAGGAGCTGTTTTTTCTTTGCTGGTTTTATCTACACCATACACAGGATTGTCAATACTCTGGTCGCCTAAGTTGATGGGCACACTGCCGTGTTCATCATCCGTAATATCAGCAATGGTATGGATGGAAAAAGTTTCATCAATGTCACTTGTTTCAAAAAGCCTTGGCACATTTTCAGTCCAGTACACACCATTCATCAGTACATCCGTGCATTTAGTGTAAGGCAAAAAACGGCTGCGGTATTGCTCCGGGTGTTCATGAAAATGATCCCGTTTATAAGTCTTCAGTTCTTTGTGGGTGTAGAGGTCGGCACCCTTTAACTGCACATACACCGGGTAGCTGAATTTTCTTTCCAGGTACTCATCCGGCTCTACTTCTGTAATGCCCATCAGGTTCATCACTTCCAGCACACCATGCGCCACACGGCCACTTCCGGTGATGGCTATTTTTATATTGGGTACTTTTAAACCAAAATAAGTATGTATCAAATGACGGTAATCTTTGCTGCTGTGAACACTGCCCAAATTAAAACTGCCGGTTCGCTGTCCGTAAGCCATCATGCCATTGTGAGCACCCACAATGCCTGCAAAAAAACCAAAGCCCAGCACCCGCTGCCCGTCATCATGCACCAGGCATTCGTAATCTATCAGCGTAATTTTTTTATCCAGTATGGCTTTGAATAATTTTTGATTGTGCAGCTGCAATTTTTTTGTGTGAGAAAAAAACAAGTAAGTTTTTCGGGGTATCAGCATGTCAATGGGTACTTCTTTTATTCCCAGCATAATATCGCATTCACTAATGTCTTCCTTTACTTCCACACTTCCCCTTTCATATTCTTTATCAGTAAAGCTCCGGGTATCCGAATGCTGAACCACTACTTTTATGGCAGGGAAATTTTTGTGCAGCCACCTGCATTGCGCCGGCGTTAGTGCCACCCTGTTATCCGCAGGAATTTTACCTTCTCTTATTAAACCTATTTTCAGCATCAATCGTTTTTGTGGCGGCAAGTTATTATTAATTTGGAATTTGCTGTTTGAAATTTGAAATTTGGCCATGAATTATTTTGAACTGTTTGATTTACCTGTAAGCCTTTGGGTTGATACCAGTGCGTTGGCAAAAAAATATTTCGAACTGCAGAAAACATTTCATCCTGATTTTTTTACTCAGGCTGATGAAACTGCACAACAGGATGCATTGGAAAAATCTTCTGACATCAACAAGGCATTGAAAGTGCTGAAAAGCCAGGATGCCACTATAAAGTATGTACTGCAGTTAAAAGGATTAATAGAGGAAGAAGAAAAATATCCGCTGCCACCCAATTTTTTAATGGAGGTAATGGAACTGAATGAAAATTTATCTGCCGGCTCAACCGCCGTCATTGCTGATTTTGAGAAAAATATTTATGCAGACGTAAGCCAAATCATAGAACAGTACAACGATGCAGCTGTAAGCAACGAAGACCTGCTGAAATTAAAGGAGTATCATTACAAGAAAAAATATTTACAACGTATTTTGGAGAGATTGGATGGATGATGTAATATTGCAACCCAATTCAAAAATGCCCATGTGGCGGAATTGGTAGACGCAGCAGACTCAAAATCTGCCATTCGCAAGGGTGTGAAGGTTCGATTCCTTTCGTGGGCACAAAAGCTCTTCAAATATTTGAAGAGCTTTTTTTATTTACTTAAACGCCGGATGAAACTGGTGCAACGTATCCCGTAAAAACTGCCTGTCAAGATGGGTGTAAATTTCTGTAGTGGTGATGCTTTCATGCCCCAGCATTTCCTGTACGGCTCGTAAGTCTGCTCCACCTTCTACCAGATGTGTGGCAAAGGAATGACGAAAAGTATGTGGTGAAATTATTTTTTTGATATTGGCGGTTTGCACCAATGATTTAATAATTAAAAATACCATTACCCTGCTGAGTTTGGCACCTCTCCTGTTTAAAAACAGCATGTCCTCATTGCCGGTTTTTTGTTTGATGTGAACCCGGATATCATTTTTATAAATGTTGATATATTTTACTGCATCACTCCCAATGGGCACCAGTCTTTCCTTATCTCCTTTACCAATAACTTTTACAAAGCCATCCTCCAAATACAAGCAACTAATCCGTAGGTTTACTAATTCGGTGACCCGTAAACCGCAACTGTAAAGGGTTTCCAGCATTGCTTTGTTGCGTCCTCCCTCCGGAGTGCTTAAATCTATAGCATTTATAATTGCTTCTATTTCTTCAAAACTTAAAATATCCGGCAATGCCCTTTTTAGTTTGGGTGCTTCCAGCAAAGCAGTAGGATCGATTGTTATAATTTGTTCCTGCAAACAGTATTTAAAAAAACTTTTTAAGCCTGATATGATCCTTGCCTGTGAGCCGGGCATCATACCCAGTTCGCTGATCCAGCGGATAAATTTTTCTAGGTCTTTCAGTACGATTTCTTTTGGAGCTTTTGCAATCTCTGCCTGTTGTAAATAGGTGGTGAGTTTTTCAATATCATGCAGGTAAGCTTCCACCGAATTTTCACTCAGCGATCTTTCCAACTGAAGGTATGCCTTAAAGCCTTTTTTGTATGCCTGCCACATGAATGCAAATTACGAATGGTGAATGACAATATTTTTGAAAGTGGAAGTATTGATGGCTATGTGATATTTTTTCAAGATAAAGCCACTGAGGCTGCAAAAAATAATCAAATATAATTTTCACTATTCCATCATTCCCTATTTACCATTGATGTTCCCCAATATTTCCCTATTTTCGTTTCAGTCAGTTATTCAATTTTTATATGATAATAAACATTCGTTCTTTCAGGCAGAA
>JANLQY010000099.1:0-29747 GCA_031368105.1 Chitinophagaceae bacterium | reverse complement strand
AGAACCTTCGCATGGCTATTAAACTTTAGAAGATTAGTAATGGACTACGAAAGAACTAAAGAATCTGCTATCAGTTTTGTTTATATAGCAATGCTTAACTTAATGGGTAAAAAATTTAATTAACTCAAACAGCTTCTTAATGAAATCATTAAAGTTTAAAAAGAAGACAATCTGAGCAAAAATATATTTACCATTGGTCATGTAGCAACCTATGCCGAAACGACAGGTGCAAAAAATCAAATGAGTTGAAGTCGTTTGAAATCAAAATTGGCTAAAACCCTTATCTAACAATATTTTCAAAGAACTATATAGCAAAACGTTAGGACGTTAGTGATTAAAAGTATTACTTAAATTATTTAATTGCGAACCTGGTTCAGCTTTCCACAGGTCTCTGCAGCAATTAAAAAAGCCAACTGGTTCAACAGGTGGCTTCCATCATTTTAAGCATTGCTGTTTTATTGCAGCACTACCGTTCCGGTACTCAGCAGGTTGCCTTTTTCATCCAGCACCCGTACATAATAAATACCGGCACTCCAGCCACTGCTGCTCTGCAGTTGTTCTTTGTGTTCTTTTGTGATGGCATTTATTTGTTTTTGCAATACCATCCTTCCTGCAGCATCGCTAAGCTGTATGGTAAGGTTGCCTGTTTGTTTTAATTTAAGTGCTGCCGTAAATGTGTTGCCTCTAGGTACAGGGCTTGGGTAAATTTTAATTGCAGGTGTAATATTACTGATCCAGTTGCGAAGGGTATCTTTTAAAATATTTCTTCTTGTTTTAACGCATCTTACCATCATGCCTCCGGCAATAGATCCCTTTATGGAATAATCATAAGAAGTAACCACCACTTCTTTCATCAGCACACTTGTTTTTACCAATACAATTTCTTTTTCCTGCAGGTCGTTGATGGCTGCCTTTTTTGTTTCATAACCCAGCGCTGAAATTTCAATGCGGCTGTTGAGGCTGTCAACCTTTAAAATAAAACATCTATTTATATCTGCACCTGCACCATCATGCGAATGCAGGAGCCTTACACTTGCAAAGGGAACGGGCTGCCCGGTTTCATCTTTTACAGTACCAGTGACGATGAGTTTTTTTGCGTTCATTTTTTTTGCAACGCTTAAATTAACGGCTCCCACAGGTTTTGGTAGCACCATTCCTTTACGGGCCTGTGCTTTGCTGCTATTGGCTTTGCCAAAAAACAAAACGAAAGCAATGGCATAATTCAGGTACCAGTAAATTTTTTTCTTTGGGGTAGCCGCAATGGTTCTGTCAAGCTGGTCGGGGTAAGCCCGGCCGCATACGTTTTCATTTTTTACTTTACTGAAATAGTTCAACACTTCGGTATCGCTCATTTCACTAAAATCAATAACCTGTTTTGCGCAGGCATTGCAAAAACGGCCTTGTTGTGTGGGTGTCATGTCGTCCCAGTTTTGCCGGCATGGCTCCGGAATGGAGAGTTGTATTTTTTTCATAACAGTTAATTTTATTTGTTGATGCACTAATGGAGCATCTTACATAACACAACTGTATGAAAAATTAAAAAGGTTGGGAAATGCAAAAAAAATTATTCCGTGATCAATGTTCTTGGCTTCATGAATCTTGGCGGAGCGGAGGTAAATAAAAAGCGAAAGAGCTGTTTGAAAAAACAGCTCTTTCACTTTTTACTAAAAAAAACAATTGTTTACCTGTATAAATAATTTAATGCTGTTACATCATCTGCATTAAAGGTACGGTTGCCGCCGTTAGAGCAGGCAAGCATCCATGAGCCTGCTGCAAGTGTGGCAGTACCCGGTGTGCCGGGAATTAAAATAGCACCGATGGTAGAAGCTCCTTCATTGCTGGCAGTGCCGCCGCAGCTGATGGACCTGTCGTAGTAATCGGTATGGCGCATGCCAATACAATGGCCCAGTTCGTGCTGGATAACACTGCCCACATAATTTGTATCTGGGTTGCTGCCATAAGCGTACTGGTTAGTGTTCATTTTAATGGTATTGTAAGGCGCCCCGGCCGATGTCGGAAAACCGGAAGAACCTAACGTAATATAACCACCCCTTGGCTTTTGATTAAAACCAAGAATGGTAATATCCGGTGTGCCGGTAGTTATGCGTACAAAAGTCATTTTTAATCCCAGTGCATTGTAACGGGCAATGGCAATGTCGGCACCTGAAATAAAAGGGGTACTCAAGTTGCTTACTAAAATTTTAAAAGTATTTGGCAGACCGGTTACCAGGTTGGTGGTGCGGTACTGTTCTTCATCGCCAGCCCTCAACAGCAGTTGAGTAGGGGTGCTGTTGAGCAGCGCTTCTGTTAAATTAATATCACCTTCCACCAGGTAGCCATCTTCTGTTTTTTGTACATCAGTGGTGCTAAAACCAAGCTTGGCAATTTTTACTTTTGTTTCTGCTGATATGCCATCAGTGGCTGTATCGGTGGTAGAGGTTTTTTTACAGGATGTAATTGTCATGGCAAGGCATGATACGGCGAGTAAATTCATTACAATTTTCTTCATAAAGGAATAATTTTAATTAAAAATGAAAAAATGAAAATTTAAAATAGCAAATTTTTTTGACAATCAGCCAGATCCCTGTGTTCTTTTGTGAAGCAGCTGTTACCGGACGATGAGGGGAAAGTTTTTTGTTTGGTTGTTTTCCGGGTTAAAAATCTGTACAAAATATAATCCTTTGGAAAAATTGCAGGGAAGATTTACAGAAGTGCTGCCGGCAGTTTGATAAAAAATATTTCTGCCGGTGGCATCCAGTATTATTATTTCCTGGTTCAGCAGGTCTTTAAATTGTATGGTTAATGCAGCTCCCTGCATTACCGGGTTGGGAAACACAATGATATCTGTATTATTAAAATAGAACACATTGGTTAAATAACTGTACAGCACATTTCCATTCAGCAATTCAATCCTTACCCTGTAGGTGTTGATGCCTTTTTGCAGATTGACATCGGTGGCAGAATACCTTAATCCTGCAATGCTGTTGATATCCTGTAAAGAAACAAAATTTCCCTGCTGCAGTTTTTCAAACACAATTTTTTTAATGAGGTAAGTGGTGCCCAGGGTTAACCGGATGCTGGCGGTATTATCATTTACCAGGTCGGCAGTAACATTGCTGATATAGCAATCTACACCCTGTTTGGTAAAATTGGCGGTGTAGCTTTTTACACCAGCCATTCCATTGATTAATGGAGCCACTGCAAACTCACGATAAGGAAAATTATTTTTATTAAAAACAAATTGGGTATCCGTTGCCGTGGCAATGGGCTGCAGCTGGCTGCCCCGTAAACTGTACAATTGGTATTGGCTGATGCCGGGCAAATGGTTCCAGTACCAGAGTACCGAATCGGCACAGTTGAAGCCTGTTTTAAAATTTAATTTACTGCTGATGGTAAAGCGGTCGCTGATAAATTCCTGTGTGCCCAGCTGCATTTTCAACATGGCGGGGGCATTGGTGTCGGGGGCATTCCAGTAATAATATTTTTTGTTGCTACTCAATGCATTGTCTATCAACTGCCAGTTGCTGCCATTGTCAATGCTGTACATCAGCCTGGCATTGGCATTATTTACATCACTGCTCCACCGGATAATATTGTAAGCAGCAGGAAAAATATTATCAGTTGCAGAAGGAAAATTCCAGGAAAAAAGATTGACTGTATCCAGTTGCCAGGCCACATAAAAAGGTTGTGTACTGCTGCTGATGCTGAAACCATTTACTGCAATGGTATAATCACCTGCCGCAGGATTGTCAAGCGTAATTTGCTCCACTGTATTCAGGCTGTCTCTTTTGCGTATGGGCAATGCAGTTAGTGAATCTTTATTGGCAAAACTGTTGAGCACCCAGGGCTTCCAGGATTGTGCGGCAGCTGGTAATTGCAATTCCATATCAACATCATTTACCAAAGCCCTGAAGGCATTGGCAATGGCCGGAACATCATTCCATACCAGCGTAAATTTTGCTTTGCTGGTATTGGGCGGAATATTGATGGAAAATGTTTGGCTGGCAGCATTGGATACAGTGCCTTCAACATAATGGGACTGCAATAAATTTTCCGTTGCTTTTAAAGCATTCAAATTTCCATACCCCGATGTGTAGTCAATACCTGCTGCTGCCACATCATCGGCACTGTTTATCATAATGGCTTTTACTAAAGCAGCAGCAGGTAAGCGGCCAGCATGATTTATTTTATACGCCTGCTGCAACACAGCCGCAGTGCCCGATACCAACGCCGCAGCACCGGATGTTCCATCTTCGCCGTAGGCCACCAGCTCTGGTTTTACCCTGCCGTCAAAAGCAGGCCCATGGGAGCTTGCACCGGCCACCATCCCAAAAGAATCTACAGCGCCAACGGTAATAATATTCTTTGCCATTTTAAAACTTCCTGTAAGGTTTGCATTGCCGGCTATGCCGCTGTAGCTGCCGGTAGTGGGAGTTAGATTACCTGAGTTGCCGGCAGAAAAAACAAAGAGCAGCGAATCATTGTTTACAGCGCTGGCATCATACGCTGCAGCATCGGCACCATAAAAATTTTCAATGCCCACACCGTAAGAATGGTTTTGTACCGAGATGTGAAACTGCTGATAATTAGCCGCCGCATCCGGCAATAGATTACTAAAATTAGAAGCGGTTAAACTGGCTGCACCTGCAACACCTTTACCGAGATACCAGCTGTTGCCGGCACCAGCCGCCATGGTAGCCATGATGGATGCATGGGCAGTAACAGCGGCAGCCGCCAAAGGATTGTAAATATACTTTGCTGCAAAATCAATATCTGTTGTGTCGGGTGAATTTTCTTTAATGGAAATGGTTACTCCCTCTCCATTCAATAAAGGCATTTTGCTGTGCAGCAGGTTGATTTTATTTACGCTTAGGTCAAGGGTATTTATTTGCAGCTCTTCTGTTGGCAGGTTATTGTAAGTGGCAATAAAAAAAACATTGGCGTCCTGCAGCAATTCATTTAAAGCAGTATTGTTATTGATGGTTACAATAAAAGTATTGTTGGATGTGGTATTGTTTGGTGCAATATTTTTTGTCTTATTATTTCTCAAAAATATTTTTGCCTGGTAAACTGACACAAAAAATTTTGCAGGGAATAAAATGCTGTTGTTTGTTTTTTGTAATAATAATCCGGGAGATAATTTCCAGTTTTCATTTGCTTTTACAATCCATTTTAATTGCTGATTAAAATCAGTGGCAGCATATTGTTGATTGCTGGAAATAATAAAAACAGAATCGCTCAATTGCCTGCTGACAGTAATTAAATTATCCTGTTGAAATTGTTTCCACGCTGCAGCAGAGCCAACACAAACCAAATAATGATCAGCAGTATTTTTTAAAGCAGTGGAAGTATCCGGTGCAATCAATTCACGCCATCTTTCCCTTCCATCTTTTTTTATTTGTGCCTGTGCACTAAAAACAGCGGCAGTACAGATAAAAAGAAAAACCAGTAAAATAATTTTCGGCAAATGAAACATGAAAAATCAATAAAGAATAAATATACCAATTATTCAGGTTCTGGTTTTTCTCAGTCAAATGAATATTATTGCCTTCAGGTTTTTGTAATAAAAAAAACCGCTGCAGCTACAGCGGTTTAAATAATATTTGTGAAATTATTTTTTTCTTTTTGCCCTGTCATATTGCAGCAGCATATCTGCCTTGCCATCTTTATTAATGCGCCATGTTTCCATCAGTGCCATGGTGTCTTTGGTGCCATCGGCTTTGGTATTAATTTCCCTTGCCCATACCAGCACCCAGTTTTCTTTTTTATCAGTGCTGTACACCGGGATCACTGCATCAATACTGTCTACTACAGAACTGTATGCGGCACGTCCTCTTTTCCAGCGTGCCATCAGGCTGTCGGCACCTTTTATCATAGAGTTATCACTGTGAAAAGCGACGATGGTATCGGCTATCCAGCTTTTCATATTGTCCATTTTGTTGGTTTCCCAGTCTTTCCAGCTGCCCTGCAAAATGGTGGCACTGTACTTTGGGTTACCCATTTCAAAGGAAGAGGAATAACCAGCTGTGTAAGGCAATGCTGCGGTTGCTGCACTTTCTTTGGCAGGTTCAGCTTTTTGGTTGTTACAAGACACTGCCACTAAAGCAATGGTGAAGAAGGCAATTAATTTTTTCATGTTTAAACATTTTAGGTTAAAAAAAAAGAAAAAAGGGAACTTGGTTTGGAAGAGTGCAGATTAGTGTTGCCGAATATATAAAAAAAAGTTCACAGAAAAGATTCTATGTTGTAAACTTTTAATAAGTGGGCTGTGCCGGGCTCGAACCAGCGACCCTCACGTTGTCGACGTGATGCTCTGAACCAACTGAGCTAACAGCCCTGGAACTGCGAAAATATTAAACTTTATTGTCTTTAGCTAAACTGGCTTTTTGCTTTGAACCGCATTGACAATTGATTGTTACTTCCGGGTGAATAAAATAAGAATTTTTTCAAAAAATCAAAGATTGGATTTGTTTTAATTCCTCGTCAAATATTGAAAAGCTTGCAGGATAACCTGGCTTAATAAACCCGATCCTGTCATCACAACGGATGGCTCTGGCAGGCCGGCAGGTGGCCATTTTAATGGCTTCTTCTGTTGAGATATGCAAATGTTTTTTTGCATTTTGTGCTGCTTCTGCCATGGAGATGCTGGCACAGGCAAGATTGCCTTCGGTGTTTCTGTAATGACCGTCAGCGGTTAGCTGCATATTAAATTCACCCCAGTTAAATGCGGTTACTTTTCTGCCCAGGAATGCAGCATCGCTGATAAGGAATAATTTATCAGCTTTTGCTTTGTAGGCAATCTGTGCAGCTGTATAATCGCAATGTTGTCCGTCTAAAATAATCGGCGCATACACGTTGTCGTTTTGGAGGGTGGCACCAACGAGGCCGGGCTCCCGGTGGCTAAATTGTGTCATGGCATTATAGAGGTGTGTAACAAGGTTAATGCCTTTTGAAAAATAATGTTGTGCCTGTTGACAGGTCATGGCAGAGTGGCCTGCTGATAAAATGATACCGCTTTGCTGCAGCATATCAATTTGTTCATCCGTAAAACATTCCGGTGCTATCGTCATTACTTTAATAACTCCCTTACCATAATGAATTATTTCCTGAAGTGCTGCATTGGTTGGCTTTTGTATAAATGCCTGCAGGTGGGCACCTCTTTTAGCCGGATTAATAAATGGGCCTTCCACATGCAGTCCTACAACTGAATCATGTTTTTGCATAAAAGCTTTTACCGTTTCAATGGCCTGTAAAATTGTTTGATGAGGAGAACTGATAAGACAGGGTAATACATGTGTAACTCCATACTGCCGGCTGGCATTGCAAATATCCTCCAGTGTTTCTTCGGTGGGTGATTGAGCGAAGAAAAATTTTTCTCCCCCGTTAATCTGAATATCAATAAAGCCTGCAGCAATATTCAATCCTTCTAAATTGTGCAGTCTTACACCAGCGGGAATATGCTCCGTTATTTCCCGGATAATGCCATCAGCCACAATAATATTTTTACCGGCAAGCACTGCATCACCTGTGTGGACAGTACAATTTGTTATGCATATTTTCATAAACTATATTAAGTGGGTATTCAGCATTAGGGAGCCAGGCGCTCAATTTTCCATTCGTTGTTTTCAAGCAAAGTGTAGAGTAGCCTGTCGTGCAGCCGGCTGGGTCTGCCCTGCCAAAATTCAATTGCCTGCGGCTGCAGGCGGTAACCACCCCAATGCGGCGGGCGGCTGATGGAACTGCCGGCAAATTGTGCTTCGTATTTTTTTACACTGTCTTCTATAACTTCCCTGTTTTTAATCACACTGCTTTGCGGAGAGGCCCAGGCACCCACCTGGCTGCTGAGTGGCCTTGAAAAATAATATTCATCACTCTCTTCGGTACTGATTTTTTCAATGCTGCCTTCTATTCTTATTTGCCTTTCCAGTTCTTTCCAGAAAAAAACCATGCAACCCTGTGGGTTAGTTGCCAGTTCCTGCCCTTTATGGCTTTGGTAGTTGGTAAAAAAAACAAATCCTTTTTCGTCATATCCTTTTAGTAAAACAATTCTTGCCGCAGGCTTGCCATCGGCTGCAGCAGTAGCCAGTGTGAAAGCATTTACTTCGTCTATTTCACTGTTAATGGAATCCTGCCACCACTGGTCAAATTGTTTAATTGCATTGCCTGCAGCCGCTGCTTCATCCAGGCTTTTTAATTTGTACTCTTTTCTTATGCTGGCTATCTGGGTCATTTAGTTTTTAGTTTACCGGTTTAAAACTTTCACAAAGGAAACAAAATAAATACAGCAATTGTTTTACATTAAGCGGTTTCATCATTTTCTTTCAGTAAGGCTACTTCATCTTCTGCATTGGCCAACAGGCTTTCTAACTCCGCAATGCGGCCTGCATATTGCACCTGCAGCATATTTTGATTTCTCAATTCCAGCAGCCTTTCTGATAAATCATTTAACTGTGCCTGTAAATAATCGTATTGTGTTTTTATATCTTCCAGTTTGTGGGCAACGCTAACAGAGCCGGCTACCTCGTTTTCCAATTCATTTTCTCTTTGTACGGCTGCTTGTACCTGTTGCAGTAAATCACGGATGTAGTTTTTCTTTGACTCTAATTCTATACCCTGGTTTTCTAAGCCGCTTGCTATTTCAGTACTGTTAGTTTCCTGCTGTTGCCATTCTTTTTGTTTCTGCATGGCAATCTGCTGGTATTCCTGTAAAAGCTGTTTCAGGCTTTCATTTTCAGCCTGTAAATGTTCTGTTTTGTTTATTAAAGCCAGGTAATCTGCTTCACTGATAATTTGCTGCATGGCTTTTATTTGATATTGCAATTTTGTAATAGTATGTTGAATTTTAAATTGACCCTCCCTCTACCAGCAATGATTCAATTGTAAGCTCCTGCATAAAAGTGCTTCCTCCAAGACAGGCCATCATACTGGAGAAAGCTAACTTGCCTAATTTATAGCCACTTGTTTCCACATAAGTAATTTCAGGAAAATACAAAGTGGGGATAAAGCCATTACTGATGGAAATCACAGCAATATCTCCCGGTATTTTCAAACCACTTTTTTGTATCGCTTTCATGGCACCAGTCAATATCTCATCACTCATGCAGAATACAGTGTCTGGTTTTTCTTTTAGTGACTGAATGGTTAGCTGCTCTGCTTCTGCAGAATTATTGGCATGAACGGTAATGGTTTTAATTTTTTTGTTGATTGTTTTATTAAAAGCGGCCAGTCTTTTTTTTGTGATAGACAGGTTTTCATTACCAAATATGGCCAGCACTTTTTTCTTTTTACTTTCTAATATGGTGGTGGCTGCAATGTTTGCTGACAGGGTATCAGCCACACAAACCTTATTAAATATATTATCATCAGGCACTTTGTCAAAAAAAATAACCGGGATGTCCAGCCCTTCTAATTTCAGGAAAGGGTCGAGGTTAACGGTTTGCGATGTAATGCAGGCGAATAAACCACTGATCCGGTTTTGCCTGCACAGTTTAATATTCTCCACCTCTACTGCAGCATCATCGCCAGATTGAAGTATCAGCAGGGAGTAATTGTTTTTCCTGGATTCTTCCTCCACTGCTGCAATGAAAGAGTCGTAAAAAAAATTAGAAATGGAAGGCACAATAAGGCCAAAGAGGTTATTCTTACTCGTTCGTAAATGAATTGCATTGGCATTGGGCTCATAATCCAGTGCATTGGCCAGCTCATTTACACGTTGTTTTGTTTTTTCAGAAATGTCTGGATGGTTTTTCAGCGCTCTTGAAATGGTGGAAATGCTGAGCCCCAACATTTCTGAAATTTTTTTTAATGTGGTGTTGTTCATGATAAAGGTTAAGGCGTGAAGGTAATTTATTCACCGCAAAGCGTTCCGCAAACGTTTGAAAAAAAAACACTTGACAAAAAGATTTTTTATAAAGATTTGTTATTTAATTTCATTGTGTAAAAATAAAATAGTTCTATCTTTATACAAGAAATAGATAAATAAGTATTTGTTTTTTAAAAAATCAATATTTAATATTTTATTTTTACGATTTCATTACCAAACATAAAACTTAACGATTATGCCTCATGCTATTATGAGAAAGGCTTCCATGCTATTGGTAGCCATCTTCGGGTTCACAGCGTTATCGCTTGCCCAAACAGTTACCGGAAAAGTAACTGACAAAAAAGGGGAACCACTTCCCGGTATTACAATAACAATTAAAGGAACAAAAAACGCTACCTCTACAAACAATCAGGGAGTTTATACTCTGAACAATGTAGGGTCTGATGCAGTTCTTGTGTTTACAGGGGCTGGTATTAGCCGGCAGGAAACTGCTGTGAAGGGCAGCAGTTCAGTAAATGCGGAACTGGAAACTTCAGTAGGCAATTTGAATGAAGTAGTAGTAGTAGGTTACGGAACACGGAAAGCGAAGGATGCAACAGGTTCGGTTGCTTCTTTATCTACAAAAGATTTTAACAAAGGGCAGATATCTACCCCAGAGCAATTGCTGCAAGGCCGTACTCCGGGAGTTAGTGTAACACCTACTAGCGGAGAGCCTGGCGCTGCCGCTACAATCACAATAAGGGGTAGTTCCTCAATAAGGGGTAACCAGGAGCCTTTATATGTTGTTGATGGAGTGCCTATCAGCAGCGGTGGTACATCTAGATCATTAAGTGGTGTTGAAGGTTCCACTACAGCAAAAAATCCATTAATGTTTTTGAATCCAAATGATATTGAAAATATCAGTGTGTTGAAAGACGCATCTTCTGCAGCTATTTACGGTTCAAGGGCTGCAAATGGTGTAATCCTTATCACTACAAAAAGTGGTAAAGGAGGTAAAGGATCTTTTCAATTTAGCGCAGGTACCAGTATTTCAAAAATTGCAAAAAGATTTGACCTTTTAAATTCAAATGAATTTATTGATGCAATTACAAAACTCAAGAAAGACGGTGGCACAAGTCCGAATGATATTACAAATCAGCTTAAAGTGATCAACAAGGGGGGAAGTACAAACTGGCAGGATGAAATATTCAGGACAGGCGCTTCACAAAACTATAATCTTGGATGGGGAGTAGGTGGAAAGAATACCAACGTCAGGCTAAGCGGTTCTTACGATAAGCAAGTTGGTATTATTAAAAAAAGTGGCCTGCAAAGAATGACCGGAAGAGCTAATTTTACTCAAAAATTTTGGGACAGCAGGATTCGTATTGATTTATCTTCAACTTTCTCAAATGTAAAAAACCAATATCCGCCATTAACTAATACAGCAGGCTATCAGGGTAGTATAGTAGGCACAGCAATATCTTTTAATCCAACTTATCCTGTATATAATGGAGATGGTACTTTTTTTGATCCGGGAGATGGTAACAGGAACCCAAGTGAAATGCTGGCTTATTTCAATGATAATGATAATATTAACCGTTTTCTTAATAATATAAGTGGAAGTATAGAACTTACAAAAGGGCTTACCTATAAAGCTACTTTTGGTTATGACAAATCAAAAAGTGAAAGGCTTTCTTTTGCTGACCCACGTTTAGGGAGTGCATATGGCGGCACAAACAATATTTTTGGAAAAGATCTTGGAAATCAAATAACTGGTAATGGCCGTGGAACAAAGCAAAATGTTGACCTTCAGTCAATACTTATAGAGCACACGCTTAACTTTGATAAGACGGTAAATGATAAACACAATTTTAAAGTTTTATTAGGCTATTCATATCAAAAAACAGAAACACAATACAATGGCCAAATAGCATGGGGGTTAACTAAACTTTACTCTAATAACCCATTTACAGGAACTGGTAGTTTTATCCCTAATAATAAATTTAGTCAATACGATAATTATTATAATGATGTTCCTTCTTACAGCAAGACAGATCTTCAGTCTTATTTCGGTCGTGTTGAGTATTCATTTGAAGATAAATACTATTTAACCGCAAGCGTAAGAACAGATGGTTCTTCAAAGTTTGGTAAGGATAATAGGTACGGAACATTCCCTGCGTTTGGTGCTAAATGGCGGATATCTAAAGAGTCATTTGCATCGGGACTTTCAAATACGTTCAGCGATTTGTCCCTTAGGGTTAACTATGGGATTCTTGGAAGCCAGGAAGGGCTTGGCGCTTACGATGCTATTGACTTGAGGAGAAGTTACTTTGATGGGTCAGGAGCAATTTCAAGCCAACTTATACACCAGGGAAATTCAAAATTGAAATGGGAACAGGCTTCAAATGCTGGTGTGGCACTTGACTTTGCAACTGCTAACAACAAAATATCAGGTACTGTGGAATACTATTCTACCAAAAGAAAAAATATTTTATTCTATGGTCCGGTTCCAGGAGGGTTTAGTGCAACTTCTTATTATTTTTCGAACTTACCTGGTTATGTGCGGAACACAGGTTTGGAGTTTAGCTTGAATCTTAATAATATCGTTAAAACCAAAGACTTTAGCTGGACTGTAAATTATAATATGACTTTTATGAAAAATGTGGTAAAGGATATGAAAGTCATTGTAAATACAGGTACTGTTAGAGGTCAGGGGTTAAGTGGTGCCTATGCTCAAACAATTGCAGACGGTTATCCATTATTTACCTGGAAAATGCCGGTTTTCAATGGATTTGATAAGGATGGGTTCGCTATTTATGCAGGTGGTGATGAACTACTTGGCAGCGCACTTCCTAAATTTTTAGCAGGTCTTACAAATACTTTTACTTATAAAAGACTAACTGCAAGTATTTTTGTAAACTCTGCAACTGGTTTCTACGTATATAACAATACAGCGAATGCACTTCTGCTTAAAGGAAGCCTTAACACGGCACATAATGTAACTAAGAATGTAGCAAGCAGTAATGAAAGTCCAATCAACCCAGGTAGTGTATCTACAAGGTTTTTGGAAAAAGGGGATTTTGTAAGGATATCCAATGCAACTATCAGCTATGCATTTGATGTAAAAAGTAAAAGCTTAAAGTCTTTATCAGCATTTGTTTCAGGTCAAAACCTTGCATTATTTACTGGTTATAAAGGTTTGGATCCAGAGGTTAATGTGGATCAGAATATTAATGGTTACCCTTCCAGAGGTTTTGATTATACTGGTTATCCTAAAGCAAGAACAATTACTATAGGCGTAAATCTTGGTTTCTAAAAAATAAAAAAATAAAGAAAATGAAAAAAATATTTCAAACTAATTCCAAATTTATAGTGCCGGTAATGGTACTTGCAATAGTGTCTTCTTGCACAAAATTGGATACTAAACTTAAAAACCCTGATTCGCAAGGGCAGCAGACTACAGCAGGCGCACCTGAGGCTTCCTCTCTTTCAAAAGTGTACGAAATCGCTTTAAACCAGCTTCCAGGTCAGGGTGGTTGGTTTGCAATGTCAGAACACAGCACGGATGAACTTATGGGGCCAACACGTGGCACAGATTGGGATGATTTTGGTAAATGGCGCAAATTGCACCTGCATACATGGGATGGTGCTCATGAGGAAATTAATAATACCTGGAATGGTATCAACGGTGCATTGTTCCAAACCACGCTTTTAGCAGAATCAACAACCGCCTCTGCACAGGATGTTGCGGAAGCAAAATTCTTAAGAGCATATATGTCTTACATTTCCTGCGATTTATGGGGCCAGGTACAACATAGGTCAGCTACTGCTGCAGTAGATGTTATACCAAATGTATTCACCCGTGCAGAAGCTGTTGACTTTATTATAAGCGAATTAGAGTCAATCATTCCAACATTGCCTGCTTACACACATGCTACAAGAAATAAAGCTACCAAAGAGGCTGCCCAGTTTCTGCTTGCAAAAGCTTATCTTAATAAAGCTGTGTTTAAACAAAATGCAGCATCGCCAGCAGGGCCATTTACATTTGATGCTGCTGATATGAACAAAGTGGTTCAGCTTTGCGATGCTATTGAAGCAAATGCTGATTTAAGCATTGCAAATAATTACTGGGATAATTTTAAGTGGGATAATGGAACTGTTTCAACAGAAAACATTTTTGTCCGCCAAAATAGTCAGGGTATTAACGTAGTATGGGCCAGTTGTATGGGAAACCATTATACTATGCCTCCTGATGGCTGGAATGGTTTTACTACCTTGGCAGATTTCTATAATAGTTTTGATAATGCAGACATTAGAAGAAGCGCTGATATTCCGAACTATACAAACCAGGTAGGGCGCCCTGCAGGTTTCCTTATTGGCCAACAAAGAGGTCCAGATGGTAAACATATTGGAAACCCAATAAACGATTTGAAAGACCGTAGTGGAAACCCACTCATATTTACCCCTGATGTAAGTTTATTCTTTTCTACTGAAAGTAAAGGTATCAGAACTAATAAATATCCATTAGACCCTGCTCAAATGAATGGTGGCGGCTGGAGCAGTGGGAACGAATTTGTTATGTTCCGTTTTTCTGATGTTATGCTTATGGAAGCCGAAGCAGTTTTGCGTGGGGGCACTTCTTCTCAAACAGCTGCTCAATTGGTAAATAGTATCCGTGCTAAAAGAGGTGTAGCTGCTCTTGCATCTGTTGACCTTACAGCATTGTTGGCTGAAAGAGGCAGAGAATTATATCTTGAAGCATGGAGAAGAAATGATTTGGTACGCTTTGGCAAATTCAATGACCCTGTAGGTGAAAGGCCAAATGCTTCCGACCCTACAAAAGTGGTATTCCCAATTCCTAATATCGCACTTTCTTCAAATCCTAATTTGAAGCAAAATGCAGGGTATTAATTAAAACACTATTTTATTATAACACAAAGGCCATTATTTTAATGGCCTTTGTGTATTTTTACTGATGAATATGTTAAGGCTTGCCCTCCTCTTTTTTATAGTTCTTCTCATCTCCTGCAATCACCCTTCAGAAAAAACTTTATTTACTTTAATTGAAAACAGCAAAATCAATTTTGAAAATAAATTGACCGAAACAGAGGATTTTAATGTT
This sequence comes from Chitinophagaceae bacterium, assembly GCA_031368105.1. Taxonomy (GTDB): domain Bacteria; phylum Bacteroidota; class Bacteroidia; order Chitinophagales; family Chitinophagaceae; genus Ferruginibacter. The sequence goes on along the minus strand of JANLQY010000099.1, from coordinate 14,823 downwards.
TTCAAATACCGTAATTTTTATAATGGAGGAGGAGTGGCAGTAGGCGATCTTAATAATGATGGCTTACCGGATGTGTTTTTTACTGCCAACCAGGGAAGCAATAAATTATACCTAAATAAAGGCAATTTTTTGTTTGAAGATATTTCAGCAAAAGCAGGATTTGGTGAAAAAAAAGAATGGAGTACAGGAGTGGTACTGGTTGATATTAATGATGATGGCTGGCTGGATATTTATGTTTGTAATGCAGGGAACATGTTGACACCGGCATTAAGAAAAAACCAACTTTTTATCAATAACCACAATCTCACTTTTACTGAAAGTGCCAAACAATATGGTTTGGATAATGATGGGTACAGCACTCAGGCCTCTTTCTTTGATTACGACCTGGATGGCGACCTGGATTGTTTCCTCGTTAACAACAGCCCTATCCCTGCCAACACACTCAACTATGCTAACATGCGTGACTTACCCGAAGCACAATGGCCGGTTGCCGGTTTTTTAAAAGGTGGGGGCGATCATCTGTACCGTAATGATAATGGTAAGTTTACTGAAGTAACCAAACAGGCAGGCATACATGGGAGTCTTATCAGTATGGGCTTAGGCGTTACGGTAGGTGATGTTAATGGCGACGGTTATCCTGATGTATATGTTTCCAATGATTTTTTTGAGAAAGATTATTTATATATAAACCAGCGCAATGGCAGTTTTGTCGATGAACTGGAGCAGCGGATACAGCACACAAGCCTTTCTTCAATGGGTGCCGATATGCAGGATATAAACAACGATGGCTTCCCGGATATTTTTACTACTGATATGCTGCCTGATGCTGATTACAGGTTGAAGGCAAACTCCTCATTTGAAAATTATGACATATTTAAACTTAAACAAAAGCAAGGTTTTTACAATCAATTTACCCAAAATGCTTTGCAGGTAAATAATGCCCAAGGCAAATTTGTAGAAACTGCTTTTTACAGCGGCGTAGCAGCAAGCGACTGGAGCTGGGGTGCTTTGCTTTTTGATGCAGACAATGATGGCCTGGCAGATGTGTATGTGAGCAACGGTATTAAAAGGGATGTAACAGATCAGGACTTTATAGATTTTTTTGCCAACGATGTGGTGCAGCAAATGGCTATCACCGGCAAAAAAGAAGATGTAAATAATGTGATTAGTAAAATGCCTTCCAACCCAATTGCTAACAAAGCATTTCAAAATTTAGGCAATCTCCGTTTTAAAGATGCTGGCAATGAATGGGGCTTTGCTACACCCTCGTTTTCTAACGGTGCTGCTTATGCAGACTTGGATAACGATGGTGATTTGGATTTAATAGTAAACAATGTAGATGCAAAAGCTTTTGTATATCGTAACAACAGCAGGGAATACAATAAAAATAATTACCTCTCCATTTCATTAAAATATAAATCGCCTAATAGCTTTGCCATTGGCAGCACCATTAGGGTTTACCAAGGGCAGCAGGTTATAAGCCGGCAAATAATACCCAGCCGTGGTTTTCAATCTTCTGTAGAGTATAAGCAAACCATTGGCCTGGGTAAACTGCAGGCAGACTCAATGACTATCACCTGGCCAGACAGAACTATTAATACCATTATTAAACCTGTGGTGAATCAACTGCATACAATTAATTACAGTTCAACTGCTGCAAAAAAAATACAAGAGAGGGCTATTATTCAACCGGTACTATTTGAAAAAATAATCACCAATTTTGATAAACATAATGAGGATGATTATGTAGATTTTTATGCGGAGAGAAATATCCCTTTCATGCTTTCACGCCAGGGGCCAAAGGCTGCAACCGCTGATGTAAACGGAGATGGGTTAGCAGATATCTATATTGGCGGTGCCAAAGACCAGCCTGGGCAATTGTACCTGCAAACATCGGGGGGCTTTGTAAAAAAAGATATTCCCGATTTTAAAACCTATGCCTTTGATGATGTAACGGTTGCTTTCTTTTTTGATTGCGACCAGGATGGCGATGTAGATTTATTTACAGGTGGTGGGGGCAACTTTGCTGCAACTCCCGGTAGTTTTCAAAACCAACTTTATTTAAATGATGGCAAAGGGAATTTTACTTTAAAGAGAGGCGCCTTGCCAATCATTAATACCAACTGTGGTGCTGCTCTTCCTTTGGACTATGATGGCGATGGAAACCTTGATTTGTTTGTTGGCAGCAGGAGCGTACCGCAAAGCTATGGAGAAGACCCACGCAGTTATCTTTTGCACAACGACGGTAAAGGAAACTATACAGATGCTTCTAATCTTGCCCCTGCATTTGCTACGCTGGGCATGGTTACATCTGCAGGCTATGCAGATGTAAATGGCGATGGTAAAAAAGAATTGATTGTAACAGGGGACTGGATGTATCCCCATATTTTTTCTTACAATGGAAAAAGCTTTGAAGAAATAAAAACAGGTTTGGAAAACTTATCAGGCTGGTGGCAATCGCTGGCAGTGGCGGATATAGACAATGATGGCGACCAGGATTTGATATTGGGCAACCTGGGTGAAAATTTTTATTTGCAGGCAGATGATAAAAACCCTGTGAAAATATGGATGAAAGACTTTGACCAGAACGGAACGGTAGATAAAATATTTACCAAAACAGTGAATGGAAAAGATGTGCCGGTGTTTACTAAAAGAGAAGTGACAGATGCCATCCCTTCATTGAAAAAGCTAAATCTGAAGCACCATGATTATGCAACAAAAACAATCCAGGAGCTATTTGGAAATGATATTGATAATGCCAAAGTAAAAAAAGTGAATTACACAGCCTCCTACATTGCATACAATGATGGCAAGGGAAATTTTACCGTAAAAAAATTACCAACAACAATACAGCTTTCATCAGTAAATGCAATACAGCTGATGGACATTAATGCAGATGGTTATCCCGATATAATTGCGGCCGGAAATTTCTTTGATTTATTGCCACAGTTCTGCAGGCTGGATGGCAGCTATGGCCATATATTGATGAATGATAAAAAAGGAAACTTCGTTGAAATGCCAAACGCCAAATCGGGAATAGAGCTGAATGGACAAACAAGGGATATTATTTCCTTTAAATATAAAAATGAAGAGGGCATTCTTTTTTTAGAGAACAATGATTTTCCTGTGCTGTATAAAATAAAATCAAAGTGAAACTGCTATACAGCCAAACTAAATAGTCATTTATAGAATTACCATTCAGCAAAAAATTTCAACCCAATAGTTTAATTTTTTATAAAATTGAAAAATAAAAACCCAAATTATTTTATACAATTTAATTGTCTCCTGCTGGGGTTATCTATCTTTCTTTTTTCTTGTGCTGATAAGAAGCAGGAAATAACATCACCACTTTTTAAAGCATTGGAAACAAATATTACCGGCATTAATTTTACAAACAAGCTTACACCAACTCCGCAGTTCAACCTTTTCTCTTACATGTATTATTACAATGGCGCAGGCATTGGCGCAGGCGATTTTAATAATGATGGATTGATTGACCTTTTCTTTTCTGCCAACCAGGGCGATAATAAATTGTTCCTGAACAAAGGCGCAATGAAATTTGAAGACGTAACAAAAGCTGCTGCCATAGCACAAGACAGCGGCTGGAGTACCGGTGTCTCGGTTGTGGATATAAATAATGATGGCCTGCTGGATATTTATGTTTGCAAAGTGGGACATTACAAAACACTGCACAGCAAAAATCAATTATTGATTTGCAAAGGCATTGGCAAAGATGGCATACCGTTTTATAAAGATGAAGCAAAAGAATACGGATTGGATTTCACCGGCTTCAGCACACAGGCTGTTTTTTTTGATTATGATGGCGATGGTGATCTGGATATGTTTTTATTAAACCATTCTGTAAACCATGACGGCAATTATGCACCAAGAGAAAACTTCTTAAACACTTTTGATTCCCTTGCCGGACAGAAGTTGTACAGAAATGATATCAATAAAGATGCCGCAGGAAAAAAGAAAATACATTTTACTGATGTAACAAAACAATCCGGTATCAATGGCAGCAAAATTGGCTATGGGCTTGGTGTGGCAGTGGCTGATATAAATCTGGATGGCTGGCCCGACTTTTATGTGGGCAATGATTTTCATGAAAATGATTACCTGTACATCAACCAAAAAAATGGAACTTTTGCTGAAGAAAATACCAAACATTTAATGCACACAAGCCAGTTCAGTATGGGTGTGGACGTGGCCGATATAAACAACGATGCCTATCCTGACATCATATCAATGGATATGCTGCCTTATGAGCCTTACATGCTTCGCCGCTCACTGGCAGAAGATGATTACAATATCTATCAGCAGAAAATTGCTTTTGGCTACAACTATCAGTATTCAAGAAATAATTTGCAGGTAAACAGGCGCAATGGTATGTTTAGCGAAACTGGCCAGTACTCCGGCGTGTATGCAACCGACTGGAGCTGGGCAGCGCTCTGGGTGGATTTTGACAATGATGGCAGCAAAGACCTTTTTGTTTCTAACGGCATCCCAAAAAGAATGAATGATATTGACTACATCAACTATGTATCCAATGATGAACTGCAGCAAAAATTAAAAGATGGCAACATGGGAGAAAAAGATATGCTGCTGGTAAATAAATTCCCTGAAATTAAAATACCTAACCAGTTTTTTTCAAACAAAGGAAATTTATCTTTCCTTGATGCAACAGATAGTGTTGTAAATAACAAGCCTACTTTTTCAAACGGTGCTGTGTATGCAGATTTAGATAATGATGGCGACCTGGATATTGTGGTAAATAATATTGACGACCCTGTATTAGTGTATGAAAATACTGCTAACAACCAAAAGGAAAAACCTTATACAAGTATTAAATTAAAGGGTACGGAAAATAATATCAATGCCATTGGTACAAAAATAATTTTGTTTGCCAATGGGGGAATAAGGACTTATGAAAATAACCCGGTGCATGGTTTTCAATCAAGCATGCAACTGCCTATTCATATTGGGTTATACAAAACCAAGATTGATTCTGCATTTTTAATATGGCCAGATAATAAGTACGAGCCGATTGAAATAAAACCAAATCAGCTGCAGCAGTTTTCTTATGCAGGCAATTTGCCAACATTTAATTACAACAAACTAACCAGTTATTTTAAAAACACAAGTGCAGCAGTAGAAGATATAACAGCCGCCACAGGCCTCAGTTACAAACACACCGAAAACCTCTTTGATGAATTTAACCGGGAGCAGCTTTTGCCTCACATGCTATCTACAGAAGGGCCTGCGCTTGCCATTGCAGATATTAATCATGATGGATTAGAAGATGTGTTTGTTGGTGCTTCAAAAACTTTTCACAATGCAATTTTTCTTCAAACAAAGGATGGAAAATTTATACAGAAAGCCGAGCCTGAAATGCTGCAGGACAGCATGTGGGAAAATGTAGATGCAGTGTGGGTTGATGTAAATAATGACAGCCATGTAGATTTAGTAATTGCAAGTGGCGGCAATGAATATTATGGCGGCGACCAGCATTTGTTGCCGCTTGTATATCTCAATGACGGCAATGGGAGTTTAAAAAGAAAGAATGATGCGTTTACAAATATTTATACCACACAAAGTGTGGTAACGCCTTATGATTTTAATGGAGATGGATTTATAGATTTGTTTATTGGCGGCAGGGCTGTGCCCTGGGAATATGGAAAAACGCCCCGTTCTTATTTATTACAAAATGATGGCACAGGAAAATTTATTGATGTAACAGCACAGTATTCAAAAGAATTGCTGCAATCTGGAATGGTTACCAATGCCCAATGGGTTGATATTGATAAGGACGGGGATAAAGATTTATTGCTTTGTTATGAATGGGGCGGCATTGATGCCTTTATCAACAACAAAAACAGCTTTACCAAAAAAGTAATCAGTGATAAAAAGGGCTGGTGGAATTTTATTTTGCCCTGCGATATTGATAATGATGGGGACATTGATTTTATTGCAGGCAACATGGGTCTGAACAGTAAGTTGAAGGCTTCAGCTAAAGAGCCGGTTTCTTTGTACTACAATGATTTTGATGGCAACGGAAAGAAAGAACAGGTACTCACCTATTTTTTAAAAGGACAAGAAATTCCTTTTGCAACCAAGCAGGAATTAGAAAGGCAGATGCCGTTTTTAAAAAAGAAATTTTTGTATGCAGCAGACTTTGCAACATCAACATTAACATCACTGCTGGGGGAAGAAAAAATTAAAACAGCAGATAAATTAACGGCTGATTATTTTTCCAGTGCAGTATTGATTAATAAAGGTAACCTCCAATTTGAAACACAGTCCCTGCCTTACGAAGCACAGCTCACTACTTACAGGGATGCTGTGGTAGTAAATGCAAATAATGATAACCTTCCGGATATATTGCTGATGGGGAATTATTATGATAACAATGTAGAGATTGGCAGGAATGACGCAGGTTTTGGAACAATACTCATCAATAAAGGCAATGGAAAATTTGATTGCCAGTCATTGAATGGGATGGCTATAAAAGGGCAGGTAAGGCATATTGAACCAATACAAATAGCTGCAAAAAATTCATTTGTAATTGCAAGGAATAACGATAGCCTGATGCTGATAAAATTTAAGTAAGCATGGCACTGTAACTGTTTAATAGAAAATAGGATAGTATAGCTTTGTAATCCATTTAGAAGTATCGGTTTCCAATATGCGGTCAGTTACCAACGATTGAAAGGGGATTGCGGGTGAAGTTTTGCTATGGTCGGTTACATATTTTATTAATTGCTGTTCCGCTTTTTTTATGGTATAGGAGCCACCTTTTATTTCAGCCATTAAAATATTCCCCAACATCATTTTCTTTAAATAAAAATTACCCTCCGAAGGCAAATCGGTTTTGGTAGGGATGGCTGTCATCACATCATAAGTAGCAGAGTCTTCAGTATGTACATTGAGCATTGGATAATTGCTTTCTTCGCCGCCTTTAAGTTTAATGAACCCCTGCAATGAATGTATCATCCCGTAAACTTCTTCGGTAGAGGGATAATGATTGAAAGTTTGTTTTACAGATACCATTGCTGTTTCAGTAACTTTTTGGCTTACTACTTTCATCCCGTAAATATTTTCTTCATTTTCAAAATACGTTTTAATAGCTACAGCAAACTTTTCAATATTATTTTGTATCCCGTTATTGCTGATGTATTGAAATATTTTTTTTATAGGGTTGTTGGACAAAACAAGTACAGATGACCATTGAAAAATGGCATTGTCGGTTCCATCAGCTATAATTTGAAACCTTGCTTTTACGGAATCATTACCATTGAGTATTGTTGTTTCAAACCCGTTCAGCATGATTTTATCAATACGGTAATTGCAGCCTTCATAGCTGTACATGTTGTTGCCGGTTTTTTTTCCGGGCCACCAGGCCTGCCACCTGTCTTTGTTGGTAACCAGCCGTTCGGCGCCTTTTTCAGTGCAGGCCACTGCAGTTCCAAAAGAAAAGGCTTTGGTAGCCGGCACTAAAAAATAAAAAGTGCTTATCATTGCAAGGATAAAGAAACATAAAACAAGGATCCATTTTTTCATAGCAAACAAAATTTTTAAAAGCAGCAGTGCTTCAATAAATAAAAACAAAACACAAGAAATTACTCTTTTGCAATAATAAGTTTTTTATATGCCAATGCTAATTATTGAGTTGTTAAGGGATATTTAGTTTTATATAGAACAAATGAATTTAAAAAACCAATTTAGTTTATATCATATCAACACAAACCAATTTTTCAATCTTACCAAATTGTTTGCATCAAACTTTTTTATTTAAAAATAGTGTTGTATAATTTCCCCACCTGTTGCCCCTGTTTTTTTCCTTCTATAATAGCAGAGCGGTAATGTATGCCACCATACGAGCGGCTGATACCAGCTTCGTCTGCCGCCTGCTGAATAGATTTAAAAGAACGCTGCAATCCTAAATATTCCAATTCGGTTGTATCATGAAAAGAAATATTTTCCCCCAATAAATGTGTGAGTACCGTTGCTGCGGCAGCCGTAATAACACTATGCCCACTTGTGTATTCAGGAAATGGGGGCGTTTGTAAAAAGGACGACCACGATGGTTCTATGTTCTCCCGTATAACCGTAATAGGCCTTATCATCTTGCTACGGTATTTTTCATCCCAGCAACAAATAAAACCATCAAAAATTGCAGCAGCAGTTAGTGCATACACTTTAGCCGTTGTAATATCATCCGCTTTTGTTTGTGCACACAAAATTGCAATGATGCCCATCCAGTGACCACCCGGGGTTGTTTTTTTTGTGGCAAACATTAAATGCCCTTTATGTTCTGTTACAAAAGGATTATCGTCCCAGTAATGTGCAATGGTATCTTGTGATAGCGTTAATTGTTTGTTTATACTATATACTTCCATCAGCTCTTTATAGTATTGGCTGTTTTTATTTAAATCATAAGGCGGCGGCGGGGCTGGTTTAAATTGTGCAGCAGAATCGGGCAAAAAGGGTGTAATAAGCTGCCAGTTTGGTTCCACTGCATCAGCATAATCTGGAGGGGTTTGTTGCCATTTACCTGTTTCCTTAAAAACACTGTACCTGGGCATACCCCTTGTTTTTTTATAATTATCTGTACCAGCTCTTTTTAAAATAATACTGGCAATAGTATCGCCGAGTGCAATAGAATTTTTATAAACCTCTTCATCTGTTGCAGCTTCAAATTCTTTTAACAGCCTGGTTTCTGTTACTGCTAAACTATCTTTTGAAAACGTTAATGCTTTTGCTGTTTTAAAAAAAGATTTTACCGCTGCCAGAGTAAAATTGTATTGCTTGTTTTTTTCCGGAGTTGTTATTTTATCAAAACCTTTAAGCTGTGCTGTAATAGAAATACTGCTGTCATTTTTAAAGCGGAGGGCTTCATAAAATGCAAGGTTGCAGTAAGCATATATCCTGCTGGCAACAGGCGGCGTAAAAATATCATACACGATAACATCTGTAAGGCGGTGTACACATTGCTGCTGCAGGTTATTTGTATCAATAGATAATTTACTTTTCTTTTGTTTGCACGAACAAGAAAAAGAAAGCAGCAATGCAATTGAAATAAAATGGATGAATGTTTTTTTGATATGGCGGTGCATTAATTATTAATAATTCGTTTTTGTTTTTTATTATTGGTTATTTCTACTGATTGTATAGCTGTATTAAGCCGTATAAACCTTCCTGATTGTGATAAGAAGGAGGAGCCATAACTAAACTCTTCCTTTCTTTTTTTGCCATTTTTTAATTGCACTATAGCACTCACATCATTTTTCTGCAGCAAAATAATATTGCCCTGCTGATTTTTATTTTGAAATAATTTTAACCGGGAGGAGTTTTGTGCTGCTGCTAAAGTTAATTTATTATTGGCCACTAATTGTACCAGCGACTTGCCATTGCCCGGTATGTATAGGCCACTTTGCAGAATAGATAATGGAGAAAAATTTCCTTTGCCATCACCATTTAATAGCAATCCATTTAACGCATCGTAGCGGCCAAGCGGAGGAGCCATCGAAAATTCATTTCCGTTTAAAGCAATGTCCACATTTCCATCTCCATTAAAATCAGCAGCAGTGATGCCATATACCGGAGCCCACTGTGCTTGTGCTGGCAAAGCATGAAGAACGAATTGCATAGCACCTTTGTTTTCTATCCAGCAGGTAGTAAAATTATTTACTGATAGCTGCAGGGCACCTTTCATTTCTGCTTCAGTAAAAATATTTTTCATTTCCGTTTTTGCATAAGATGCATAATTAGGAAACCGCTCTTTCATTGCCGTCATCTCTTTAATAAAATCATCTCTGCCGGCTACAGGATATTCTTTCCATTCGCCATTTACAGCCGATGGAAGCCAGGTACTAAATACGGCATCAAAACTTCCGTTATTATCAAAATCTTTTCCAAAAGCCCTTACCGGAAATTGAGCGGATGGTTTTAAAAATCCATTCATGCCACAGTTGCCGACAATGTAATCCATATCACCATCGTTGTCAATATCTGCTGCTGTTATACTGTCCCACCAGCCCAATTCGCCGGAGAGATCTGTTTTAACAGTTGTGAATTTTCCGTTTTCATTTTTTAAAATAATTATGGGCATCCACTCACCTGCAATAATTAGATCAAGCATCCCGTCATTGTCTGCATCGCTCCACACCGCATCGCATACCAGGCCAATATTTTGTAAAGCAGGGGCTACTTCTTTGGTAACATCGGTAAATTTTATTTTTCCATCTTTGGTATCATTGCGGTAAATGAAACTGCTAACTGCCTGCGGATAACTGCCTGGCAATACCCTTCCGCCAACAAATAAATCGAGGTCGCCATCATTATCATAATCTGCTGCTTTTACACAACTCTTGGCGGTGTAATTGGGAATAAATACAGTGGCATCTTCTTTAAAATTCCCCTTACCATCATTTACATAAAAATGATCGGCGTAGGCTTTGTTACCTGGCTCATTTTCGGCGCCACCAGATGCTATATAAATATCCAGATCATTGTCGCCATCTGCATCAAATAAACAGATGCCTGCATCATCCTGGTATTTTAAATTTGTGGTATCAAATATATTTTTTTTAATAAAAGAGCCATCAGCGTTTTGCTGAAACAAGCTGGCATATTCCGGCGAGCCGCCACCAACCAATAAATCATCCAGCCCATCCCCATTCAAATCTCCCACTGCTAAGGAAGGGCCATACTGTGATAGTTTATGCGGGAGCATTTTTTGGATATTAAAATCTATAAAGTCTGCCTCCGAAGAAATAAAATTGATGCCTGATAATTTTGTAATGTCGGTAAATAAATTATTTACAGCAAAATGCGCTGCAGTAAAATTTTCAATTTCCCCGGCATCGGCTATGTTGAGAGTGATGGTTTGATTGACAGGTATTTTTTGTACTAATTGTTTTTTTGCATTGGGCCAAATGACAACAACAGAATCAATAATAGTGGTAGCACCTGTTCCAAAATGTGCCATGTTTTCAACGCTCGACATGTAGCCACGGTATGGGGTGTATTCATATACCTGTTGTTTGCCCTGGTAATATATATGTATTGTTGCGCCAATACCATTCCTGTTTAAAGCATCGCCCCTTAATTGTATGTTGAGAAAATTATTATCTTCTGTTTTATTTTCATTGAGTGTATTCTCCATCAGTGTAGCTTCCATATTAGTATTGTTCACTATCACATCCATATCGCCATCCCTGTCAAAATCTGCATACGCCATCCCTGCAGAAAAAGTAGGTATATCCCATCCCCATTCTTTTGTTTTATCAGTAAAACTTATGTCGCCATTGTTATGAAAAATATTGTTGCTGATTTTTACAGAAGGCAATTGCTGCAGCATTACAGCAGGGGGTGTGTTGGTCATTGCCTGGTTGCGGTAAGCAATAAAATCCAGGTCGCTCATGTCTTTTGGCAATCCGTTCGAAATCATAATATCCCTGTAGCCATCATTGTCTGCATCAATTGCCAATGGTGCCCAGCTCCAGTCTGTTTGGGCAATGCCTGCGTAATAAGCCACCTCACTAAATACCGGCGAGCCAATGGAATCATTGTCTAAAATCCTTGGTCCCTGGTTTAGTTGCAATGTGTTGCGTACATATTGCTGCATATACCCAAACTGTGCAGAGCTTTGAAAAGTTTGGTAACTGGTATTGTTGTTCATCATCTTCTGGCGGTAGTTATCAGCAGGTGCCATATCCAGTTCTATAATGTCTGCCAGGCCATCATTGTTTATATCAGCAATATCATTGCCCATTGCATTTTTGCTGGTATGTTTTAAATATTCACTGCAGCGGTCAGTAAAAGTGCCATCGTGGTTGTTGATGTACAAATGGTTGTTGGAGATATAATCATTACTTACATAAATATCTTTCCATCCGTCATTGTTGATGTCTGCAATGTTTACACCCAGTCCATATCCTTCGATTAAAATACCTGCCTGCTTCGAAACATCAGTAAACACTCCATGTTTCAAACTATCGTTCCAGTCGTTGCGTAATAATTTATCGGTATTGGGCCAGCTCCCATCAGTATGTATGGGGCGAAATTCATTGGGATACGTGCCATCCAATTCGTTCACTAATAAATAAACATCCAGGTCGCCATCATTATCATAATCAAAAAAAGCACTCATTTGTGTACTGGAGTTGTCTGCCAATCCATACTCTTCGGATTCCTCTTTAAATACAGGGATACCGGTTTTTTTATCAACACCTTTGTTTATATACAGCAGGTTTTTTCTTTCATTTATTGGCAGCATCACTGCGGCACTTACATAAATATCCATCAGCCCGTCGTTATTAATATCAATTACACTCACTCCCTTGCACCATTTTCCATTGCCATTTACACCTGCGGCATCTGTTACATCTTCAAACTTCATGTTCCCTTTATTGAGGTATAATTTATTGGGTACCCTGTTGCCTGTAAAATAAATATCAGGTAAACTGTCGTTATTAAAATCGCCGATGCCCACCCCACCGCCATTATAAATATATTCATAGTGCAGCACATCCAGTTCATTGTCTTCAGTAATCTGGTTATTGAAATGGATACCACTCTGTTCAGCTTTCACTTCGTGAAAGAGCGTTTTTTTTTGTTTGCATTGCAGGAATAATAAAGCAGTAGTTAACAGCAGGAAAAAATATCTCATAATGTATTTTGGCGTATCGTTATTGGCAAGCAATTTATTCAATAGTAATTTCAGTAAAATTAGGTTTGTGGGGGATATTAATTGTAAATTAGCCACCCAAACATCAATAAAGGTCGTATGAAAAAGCAAATTTTTATTTTTATTTTTTTTATTTTTATTTCTTTCAATTTTAATGCAGCAGGTCAGCAGGCAGATGCCTGGAGAATAACTGCCACCAAAATTGACCCTTCCAATTATTATGGTATCACAGTGGCTAATGGGCAAATCGGAATTGTAAGCAGTGCAGAAGCTTTTAAAGTAAAAGATGTGGTGCTGGCAGGAGCGTACGATTTATATGGACGAGGCAGAGTAAGCAATTTTTTAAAAAGTTTCAACCTGCTCAATATGTACATGGAGATTGATGGAAGAAGATTGAGCAATGCAGACGCTACAAACATGAAGCAGGAGATGGATATGCAGCATGCCAGCTTTACCACCTCGTTTGATTATAAAGATGTGGCTACCATTTCTTACACTTATTATGCACTGCGACAGTTGCCTTACTCTGTGTTAATGGATATTACAGTAACAGCAAAAAAAGATTTGAACCTCGGCAGTGCCAGCCAGATGGAAGCGCCGGATGCGTTGAAGGATGTACAGAATTATTACAATGAAATTGACAGGCCACATACTACCATCAGCTTATTAACTTCTACAGCAAAAAGCCCCACAGGAAAATTATTGATGTGTGCCAGCAATGCTTTTATTTTTAGTGAAACACATGGTAACGAGCCAAGAGTGATACATGAAATGTGGGACAATAATATGCACCTGATGAAGTTTGCAAAAAAAATGAAAGCAGGTGAAAGTTACCGTTATTCAATTGTTGGATCTTCCATTACATCTGCTCATCACAACGATCCATTAAACGAAGCAGAACGGCTTACCATTTTTGCAAAACTGCAGGGCATAGACAGGCTGATAGAAATGCACAACAAAGCATGGGCTGAATTGTGGAAGAGTGATATCGTTATTGATGGAGATCCGCAAGCACAACAGGACATACACAGCATGATGTATCACCTGTATTCTTTTGTAAGGGAAGGAACAGCAAACAGCCCGTCGCCAATGGGTTTAAGCGGATTGGGATACAACGGCCATGTGTTTTGGGATACTGAATTATGGATGTTTCCGGCATTGCTGCAACTGCACCCGGAGATGGCAAAGAGCATGATTGAATACCGTTTTGAAAGATTGGAAGCGGCCAAAAAAAATGCATTTGGCAAAGGTTATAAAGGCGCCATGTATCCCTGGGAAAGTGCAGAAACAGGCGTGGAAGAAACACCGGTATGGGCATTGAGCGGACCGTTTGAACACCACATCACCGCCTGCGTAGGCATTGCTGCCTGGAATTATTATTGTGTAACACAGGATAAAGATTGGCTGAGAGAAAAAGGTTTTCCCATTTTAAAAGAAACAGCCATGTTTTGGGCAAGTCGGGTAGAACGAAACGGCCCTGGAAATTATGAAATTAAAAATGTGGTAGCATCTGATGAATGGGCCGAAAATGTAGACAACGATGCCTTTACAAATGCTGCTGCAAAAGCAGTGCTGCAACATGCTTCAGAAGCTGCCATTTTATTGGGTTTAAAACCAGAAGCCGATTGGATGAATGTTGCCAATAACATCCCAATTTTAAAAATGAGTGATGGTGTTACCAGGGAACATGCAAGCTACGCTGGTGAAGGTATTAAACAGGGTGACGTAAATTTACTGGCATACCCGCTAAAAGAAATAACTGACACAAAGCAAATAAAAAAAGACCTTGAATATTACGAAACACGAGTGCCAAACGAAGGTACGCCGGCAATGACGCAGGCGGTGTTTACGTTGTTGTACTCGAGGCTTGGAGATGGTGCAAAAGCGTATCATTTTTTCCAGGATGCATACCTGCCAAATTTAAATCCGCCTTTAAGGGTGATTGCAGAAACAAAAGGTGGAACCAATCCCTATTTTGCAACAGGTGCCGGCGGTATTTTACAAAGTGTGCTCATGGGTTTTGGCGGATTGGAAATTACTTCCAAAGGCATTACACAAATTAAAACAGCTTTGCCCCCTAACTGGAAAAGCGTTACACTAACAGGTATTGGTGTAGACAGGAAAACTTTTAT
>JANLQY010000064.1:0-12973 GCA_031368105.1 Chitinophagaceae bacterium | reverse complement strand
AACATCAATAACAATACTATACAGAACTGTAGTTTTAGTGCAGCAACATCGCCTGTATTTTTCGGTATCAGCAATACTTCAAATGCTGCCACAGTAAATATTAATGCAAACACAGTTAATAGTATCAGTATTTTAAATACTAGTTCTCCTGGTGCTACTTTAATTAACAATACTGGTACCGTCGCAACAACAGCTCTAAGCATCAGTTCTAATACAATCAGCAGTATTACGAATGCAGCGGCTTCTGGAACAATTCGTGGTATTTCAGTGGGTACAACTACATCGGGAACTTTTTCTACCAATACTATTGATGGTATAAGTTATACTGCTGTTGCATCTACAGGCTCCATTGATGCAATAATAAGTACAGGTGGTGGCTTAACACATAACTATAATGGCAACATTATCAGAAACCTTTCAGTTCCTACAACTGGTACAATAAATGGTATAAGAGAAAATGGAGGTACCACATCAGCAACAAAAACAATTCAAAATAATCAGATTTATAATTTCTCTACAACCGTAGGTGGTGCAGGCGGTGCAACATTCAACGGCATCCTTGCAAATGTTGGAACTACGGTTGCCATTTCAGGTAACCTGATAAATGCCCTTAACAGTACCGGTACTACCGGCGGAATCGCAGGTATAATTGCAGGCATACAGACAACAAGCGGAAGTACAGTTACAATAAGCAAAAACAAGATTTATAATTTATCAACTACGAGCACTGGGCCTTTTGTTTATGGATTATTAATGACAGGAACGCTTACCCAAACTGTTACTGCCAGCAATAATTTCATCTCTGATTTAAAAGCACCAGCAGCAAACGTTGCTGATGCGATACGAGGTATTGGTGTAACATCTGCTACTGCAAATACTACTTATAATGTTTACTATAACTCTGTTTATTTAAATGCTGCTTCTAGCGGCGCAACCTTTGGCACATCTGGTATCTACCATGCAGCTAATGCAACTACTACAACTGCATCTTTAAACTTGCGTAACAATATTATTTACAATATTTCAACTAAAAGTGGTGCTGGTTTAACTGTTGCATTCAGAAGATCAATTGCTGCTTTGAATAATTATACTGGATTCGTAGGTGCTGCATCTAACAATAATTTGTATTATGCAGGTACTCCATCAGCTTCAACGCTCATTTATTACGATGGTACAAATAGCGATCAAACGCTGGCTACTTTCAAAACAAGGGTGTCAACAATGGATGCAGCTTCTGTAAGTGATGTAGTGAATTTTACAAGCACAACAGATTTACATCTGGCAGCTGATAACAACTGTATTCTTGAAGGCAAAGCTGGTGTTATTGCCGGTTTCACAGACGATATAGATTTACAGCTCAGAAGCGGTAGTACTCCGGATATTGGCGCTGATGAATTTACAGGCACTAACCCTGTTTCATTAACAATTACCAATCCTGCTGCAGTTTGTGCAAGTGCAAGTACAGATCTTACTTTACCTGCCGTTACTGCCGGTTCTTCTGGTGGTACACAATTCTATTACTATACAGATGCAAGTGGTATTACTACTTTGGCAACTCCCTCCAATGTAACTCCGGCCAGTACCACTACTTATTATATTAAGTATGGTAAAGGAAGTTGTTACTCAGCAGTAACGCCTGTAGTGGTTACTGTTAATCCAACTAATACCTGGCTCGGGGTAAATACTAATTGGTTTGCTACAGTAAACTGGTGTCCTGCTGTAGTACCGGGGTCTGCATCTGATATTACGATTCCGGGAGCATTAAGTAATTATCCAATAATAAGTTCAGGAACAGCCCAGGTCAGAAATATAACTATAGCAGCCGGGGCATCTTTAACCATTAATGGCACAGGAATAATCGACGTTAAAGGAAACCTGGCAAACAGCGGCACATTAACTAATGATGGCGAAATATCAATGACAGGCAATATTGCACAAACAATGCCGGGTGCCGGTAATATTGTGGCAATGAAAAAGCTGACTATTGCAAATACATCAGGATTAAATCCTGCCGTTACAATTAATAAAGATTTGCAGATAGCAGATGTTATTACACCGGCACAAGGAATAATTAATCTAAACAATGTTTATATAACACTCCGCTCTAAGGTTGACTCAACTGCAAGGATAGGCGTTGTAGGCGGCAGCTTTACTTATACCGGCACGGGCAACTTTGTAGTGGAAAGATACTTCCCCGGCAGAAGGGCATGGAGGTTGATAACCGCCCCAGTTGTTAAGCCTGCATCAAGTTCAATTTTCAATTCATGGCAGGCAGGAGGAAACAACAGTATCCTCAGTAATGCCACTTATGTTACAGGCCCTTCTGCTAATCTCGCTACTAATGGCCTTGATGTAAGTCTACAAAATAATTATTCACTTAAAAAATTCAATCACCTTACAAGTGGGTTTGATGGTATTGCTAATACACGTACTACCGGGCTTCCTGCTTTCCCTGCAGGCAATACAGCTACATATAATATTGATACTTCCGGTTACTTTATATTTGTACGTGGAGACAGAACGCCTTTAAACTTGGTGCCTTTTGATCCCTACACAATTGGTAATTCAACTGTTTTAAGAGATACCGGTAGTGTAAAAATTGGCAACTTTGTATATAATTGTAACCCAAGTGTGACTTCTCCTTTGAATTACACATTAATTGGCAACCCCTATGCTTCGCCTATTAATTTTACAAGTCTTATAAGATTTAATCTGGCCAACAGGTTTACTGTTTGGGATCCTACTTTATCCACCACAGGTGCATATGTAGTGTGGGATGGAGGTACGGGCCTTTTTACACCAAATACAGGCGTACAAACAACTATTATCCAATCCAAGCAGGCATTTTTTGTAGAAACAAACGGTGTCGCACCAACACTCACATTTGCTGAGGCAAACAAATCATCTATAAATAATTCTTTATTGTTCAGGCCAGTACCGCTGCCATCTGCATCATTAAATGTTAACCTGTATTTTAAGAAAGCTGATGGTACTAATCAACCAGCAGATGGGGTGCTTGCACAGTTTAATGATGAATACTCAAATGAATCTGATTATCTTGATGCGGTGAAATTTACCAATATAAATGAAACCTTCTCTATTAAGAACGGGGCAAATTACTTCATACAAGACCGCAGGCCATTCATCAATCCTAATGATACCTTGTTCTTCAATTTTGCAAGAACAAGACAGCGTAAGTACAGCTTTAATGTTACAATTGACAACATTATGAAGCAGAAGAACCGTATAGCTTACCTCGAAGACAAATACCTGCACACTGCTACTCCATTAAATATGCAGGGCAGTGCATGGATAGATTTTGAAGTAACCGGCAATGCAGCCTCATCTGTGGCAGACAGGTTCTTCCTAACCTTCAAAAAAGCAGCAAGATTTAATGGTATTAATGCCGATGTGGTTTATAATGATGTTTCAGTTAATTGGTCAGTTGAGAATGCGGCTGTTATTAATCTTTATGAAGTGGAAAGGTCATCAGATGGTAAAGTATTTGAAAAAGTGGGAGAGGTAAATGCTAATCAGAATGGAGATATTTTGAATGAATATAACCTTACAGACCCGGGCCTTGAGGCCGGTTATTATTATTATCGTGTTAAAGCGGTAAGCAGCAGCCATGGTGCTTACGATTACAGTGATGTTGTGAAAGTGAAAGTGCTAAAGAGCAGGGCAGGTTTATATGTATATCCAAACCCTGTTATTGATGGTGTAATCGGGCTGAAGATGAGTGCTGCTTCACCGGAAGGCAGGTATGCCGTCCGCTTAATAAATGAGTTAGGGCAGGCAGTGACACTTCAGCAATTCCAGCATATTAAAGCGGCATCAACACAATTGATTAGCTATCCTTCTTATATAGCCGCAGGCTCTTACCGATTAGAAGTAACTGGGCCAGATAAAAATAAAGTGCTGTTGAAAATAATAGTACAAACGAAATAAAACTGTTTGGTTTGTGATATTTTGATAACATCACAAGTTCTAAAGCCTTTAGGTGTTTTTTAAAGCCTGCAATTATTTTAATAAATGGTTGCAGGTATATTCATCCCAAAGGCAATACCAGATTAATTATGAAGCTGGCGTAATCTGTTTTAACTCTCACCAGTGACTGGATAAGCCGCCTCTTTTTGTCCGGTTCCGACAAAGTCGGAATTGAAAAAATCCGCTGGTAAGCGGATATTTTTTCAAAGGTCAAAAAGTAGCGGCGTTCCAGTTACACAGCCCGCCGGTTGTGGAGGCAAAAGCAATGAATTTAAAGGAGCAACACTATAAGTAAAAGCTTATGAGATCAATATACCTAATACTATTAATAAATAATTGCAGGCTTTTTTCTGTAGGAGTAATTGATAATGTTCAATAAAAAACAACAGCCTGCATTAACAACAAACAAATAACGAGAAACAGATTTACAATAATTTCTCCGCAATCTCTTTTTCATCTGCCACCCCATCTTTGCGCCATATCTGTTTGCCATCTTTAAATAAAATAAAAACGGGCAGGGCTGTTACATGGTAGGCTTTCAAAATATCCTGATCTTTGCCGCCATCTACTTTTACCAGTTTAAATTTATCAGCATTATTGGTCTGCAGACTTTTTAAAATCGGCTCCATCTTTCTGCAGGGCGGGCACCACTCAGCACCAAAATCTACCAGCACTGTTTTAGATGCATTCACAGCAGTATTAAATTCTTCCATGCTCATTTGTTTGGCTTCGCTTTTTCCTTCCAATGCTTTGCTGGCAGCTTTCCAGGCATTGACGCCGCCATTCAGCTCATACACTTTTTCAAATCCGTTCGTTCTCATTTGTTTTGCTGCTGCGGCACTTCTGCCACCGGCAAGGCAATACACATACACGGGTTTTGTTTTATCAACATAAGCAATGCGCCTGTTATATTCCTGTGGGTTATTCCAATCGGCCAGCAGCGAACCTTTAATGTGGCCGCTTTCATATTCACCCGGCGTTCTTACATCTAAAATTTGTATAGAATCTTTATTGCTGATGCCGGCTTCAAATTCAGCAGCATTCAGGCTGTTGGCCTGTTGTGCATTGCAGGAAAAAATACTTGCAGAAAAAATAAAAGCCGTGGCAGTATGTAAAAGAAATTTCATTGTTGTAAAAATTTAAGCAAAGGTCAGGGTATTACTCCAACAAAAAACCATCCGATTTTCAGCGGATGGTTTTTTAAAATGATCTTCAAAATTTATTACAGCGGAGAAAGGTATTGTGCGTATGCATAACCTTCTTCACCATCGGCAGTTTTTATTTTCCACCAGCTGTCATCTGTTTTTTCTACCAGTGTTACCACTTCGTTGTGGGCAGCTTTACCAACTATTTCACCTTCAGTACTTGGGGTACTCCTGATGTTTAGATTAGTAGCGTCGGTAGTTACTTTTAACTGTGCACCTGCATCCGCTTTAATGTCGATGTTCATCATCAAATCGCCACTTGCCATTCCTGGGTCAGTTTTGTCGTACAATGCCCAGAGTGCATCATAATCAGCCGTACTGTTTGCAGTGCCACTTACATGAAGTACACCCTCTTTTTCTGCTACTGATAAATTGGCCACACCCATAGTGGTGGCGGATTGTAACAGCTCTGCATATTTATCTTGTAATGCCATTGTATTTAATTTTTAGTTTGTGATTTAATTGAATTACTTTTTATCCATCAGTTTACTTACATCCGACTTTACTTTTGCAGCAGCGAGCATTTGCATAATTTTCATCCTGTCTGCTTTTGTTACTTCGCCAGAAAGAAGTGCTTTATCTGCAGAAAATTCTACACTTACACCTTTGATGTCTTTTAAACCATCTTTTACTTTTTGTTGTGCGGCTGCATCTAAAGTAGTAGTCATAGAAGCCGGTGCAGCTACTGGTGGAGGAGGTGTTACAGTACAATTATCTACTACTGATTTTACACCTTTCATGCCAGTAATTTCTTTTGAACACATCGCTTTGCAGGCGTCGTCTTTCATCATACCGCTTAGGGTGGCCACTCCATCTTTTACATCTACTGTTGCACCGGCCATTTCAGGGGTAGCAGCAATTTTTGCTTCAATTGCAGTTTTAATATCTGCGTCTTTTGGCTTACAACTTACAAATCCAACGGTAGCTGAAATGGCTACAGCCAGTAATACTTTAGTGAGTTTCATTTTTACAAATTTTTTAAATGATAAAAAAGAATAAAGGACGTGAAAATTTACTGATTTAGCTAATTATCAGAATATTTTTTTGTGAATAATTTACGAATGAAAAATTGGTAGAAATATCTCTATAGAAGTGGTGTCGTAAAAATACATTTCCTCTTTTTCATCAGAATTAAGCGATAGTGGTTTCCAGGATAATTTTATTCATGTTGGGAGATCAGTATCCCTTTTTTTAAAAGAAACTGTACTATCAGCGAAGCATTTTTATCCGCCATTTCTTTTACTGACAAAAGCTTTTGCAGGGTTGTCCGGGCAGTATATACTACTTGTCCGGAGGGCATTTTGTAAATCTTTATTTGCCACTGGTATTCAGGGCTAGTTTTATAGTAGCCGGGAGTAATCCTTTTTCTGTAGTTGGTTTCAATATACTTGCCGGAAAAAGTATGGATAGTGTCGGGAGTAAAACTGACAACGTCCTGAATATATTCGAGTGTGTCCAGGTTAGTTAACAATTGTACCGTCATCACTGCATCAGCGCCACTTTTAATAAAATATTCCTGTAATTTTTTGTCCTCCATTTTGTAAAAAGATTGCGGACCGAATACATGCATGGCCAACATGGCGTGGTAGCCGATACTGTCAAGTTGCAGGGTGATGCTGCTTTCTGTTTTCAGCCGGAGCGATTTATCTTTTTCTGTTACAATGCCCATCACCAGTATGGTGCCTTGTGGTAACCGGTACCCTTTTTCTTTTACCGAAGAATTTATTTTAGTACCTGTGCAGGAAATAATGCCGATGCAAAAAAAAGAAGCAGCGATCCAATAAAAAACTTTCATCACTTAAGATTTATATGCGAAAGTATTGGCAAAAATTACGGTTGGTTATGACTCTCGTCACCCGGAAAGGAAATTGTTGTCATCCATCTTTTACTCAGGATGCGGAATTGACAGAAAGAGGAAAGGAAATATAAAAAATGATTTGGTAAGAAAAAACTATTGAAAAAATTGTATTACTGATTAACTGAAAAAGATGTTTGAAGATTTGGTTCTATGCAAAGAAATGATGCAATGCTTTAGCAACACCATCATTGTTGTTGGTGTCTGTTACATAATTTGCTGCTTCTTTTATTTCATCCGGAGCATTGCCCATTGCCACGCCGGCACCTGCAAATTCAATCATGCCTTTATCATTGTAATTATCGCCGATGGCAATAATTTCATGCTGCTGCAAATTGTACTGCGCCATTAAAATCTGGATAGCTTTTGATTTCGATGCTTCCTTGTTCATTACCTCCAGGTACCTGGGTTGCGACTTATAAATATTTAATTGTGTGCCATATTTTGCCAACAGTTCTTCTTCAATTGTAAGAATGAGTTTTGCATCTCCTGCAATCAGTATTTTATTGGGCCCCATTTGTTGCTGGTTCCATATTTCCAGTGTTTGCTGAAAAGGCTGTACAGTAATGGGTACAGGCGTTATCCGTTGTTCTTTTTTTATTGCATCGGTAGCTGGATAACCATACCATTCCATCTGGCTGTAATACATAGCTGATACAGGATGCGTTGTTACTACCTCATGCACTGCCAGCGTTTCCGGAAGCGAAACATGTACATTGTAAGTGATTAATTGCTCCTGGAAAATATAGCTTCCATTTAGGCTTACTATCGGGTTGTTATTGGGAAAAACTGTATTCGTAATAGGCAGCATGCCATGCAGTGGCCTTGCAGAAATAGGAACGACCAATATGCCCTGCGCTGTTAAATGCTTAATGGCTTTTTTTGTAACAATGCTTACTGTATGGTCTTTTCTCAGGAGGGTACCATCCATGTCTATAAATACTGCTTTGTACATAATTTGGTATCAAAATTATTTTGGCGAAAGTAGGAAGATAGGAGGGTATATGAAAAATATTTTTAGCGTAGCTATTGTATTTTGATTATTGCACAGCCACCTGTATCCTTATAAGATACAGGCACAGAAATTATTTCTGTGCCTGCTGTAAAAAGTGTTGTAGTGAATTAAACTGATTAAAATCCGAATAAAAATAATGGGTTCAGCCTTCTAAGAAATGAACTGCCAGATACCACTTCCTGTGGAGTTTCATTCCGCATATTTTCTCTTTGTGCTGTCATCCTGTAACCTAATGAAGGAAGCGTAACAGTAAGCCCTTTATGTTTGATAGATAAAACCTGGTTGTTACTGCTGCTGGTATTTTCTTCCACAATATTTACTTTTTCTTGTATCTCCACTGTAGTTTTTTCCAGTTTAATGCTCCGGTAATTCCCGGTCATCATCCTGATTGCATGTATCTCTTCCTGGTCAATAATTGCCGGGTTCGCCTTCCAGTAAACCATATTGACCACATCAGATATTTTCTTTACGGTTGTAATTTCATCTTCGCTGATAAACACAAATACATAAGAAGAAAAAAGTGGCTGATGAGCAGTTGTTTTCCTGGAGGCACTTAAACTTTTCTCCGTATTTGTATAAGGACAGTAGTTTTCAATTCCCTTTTTTGTGAGTGATTCAATTACTTTCTTTTCTTGTAATTTTTTTGTGCAGATTAAATACCAGTTGCGTTCCATATTGTTTTCTTTTTAGGGTAAGGGTTATGTTTGGATGGTTGTATTCCAGCAATGTGCCAAATTGTAAGTATATGGTAATGAGCAAGTTGAATTTTATTTTTTACAAAAATTTCCTTTTGTTGGAATTGATTTTTGCAAAATGGAATCACAAATATGGCGGCAGGCTTTTTACAAGGCTGTACAATGCTGCTGGCAAATACATTATTAAATAGAGGAAAAATTATGAGGTATTAATATGGAAGAAATAAAAAACGTATGCTGTATTTTGCCCTGAAGATTTTGTTACTGAGTTTAGGTTTATATAATTGTATAAGAAAATGACATACGACTTTCCTCAACCCAAATGTTAGGGCATATTGAAATTACTGCTTCTGTTGAAACAGTTTTTTTCAGCCATAGGTATACTGGCTTTGGGGCAAATGAACTTAAAATTTTGGAAGTCCCGGGGCTATATCAGCACCTGCAAAAGCTTTATCAAATTGTTTTTTTATTAGGAATGCATCAGCAGTTTTTTTCTGTTTGTTCAATGCCTGGTAAAGTCCGTATAATGCCCAATGATTATGGGGATTTTCTTTCAGGTCTTCTTTAAATATTTTTTCAGCCATCACTGCATTGCCTGCATTTAGCAAAGTATTACCAAGATATTCCCTTGCCGGCAGCAGCCAGTCTTTAGGCTCATCATAAATCAGTGCATCTTCATTTACTACAGCTTCTTTTAAAAGCAATATAGCTTTACTAAAATTGTTTTCTTTTTCTGCAATTACACCAGCCAATATTTTCTCTGCCACCTTAGCTGCATCAACAGGGGCATTAAATGGTTGCATCACCACGAGCATATCAGGAGCTTTCATTTTTTCCTGCATTGTTTTTAATTCATCAGCCGCTTCAGTAAGTTTATTTTTCCCGGCAAATGCCATCCCTCTTGCCCAATGCCACAGCACAGTTGCATAAACATGATGAGCCTGTGGAGGCACTCCATTTAAAATGGCATCCCATTTTCCAAAACGGATATTACTGATAGCCGGAGTCATGTATAAGTACTGTATATAAGTACCCAACGGTGCAGGCATCGATAAAAAACTGGTATCAAAACTTTGGCTGCAGTCAACAGCACTTTTATTACTGTAACTGTAATTGGCTCTCATCATAGCGCAGGCACTTTGCATGTGCAGGTTGTGTATCAGGTAGAGCGGCACATTATTTTTTACATCAGGATATAAGGCTAAATAATTATTGTATCCTTTTACCGACATTTCATTTACAATGCTGCCCTGCTTATAATTACCGCTGCGGATGTAGATATGTGATGGCATGTGAATCATGTGAGCAACACCCGGCATCAATCTGCCCAGCCTGTCGGCACTTGCCAATGCCCTTTGTGGATTACCAGAAGCTTCTACAGAATGAATGTAATAATGATTGGCCCCGGGATGTTCCGGGTATTTATTCAACACACTTTCCAGCACTGATAAAATTTCAGGTGTCCACGGCTCAGCGTTGCCGTTATGTTTCCAGTAATCCCAGGGATGCTGGAGCATTAAAGCATCTGCATATAAAGTGGCAATATCAGCATCTTGTTTAAACTGGCTGTGTGATTTTTTCATTGCATCTGCATACAATTGATTTAGCGAAGCCCTGCTCACAGTGCTGTCTGAAGAATACCGAACTGCCATTGCCGCTATCAATTCTTTTTCTTTACCGGTGCAATTATCTTTTAATGAAAACGCTTTTTGTGCAGCGGCAAATGCATCCGGTGTGGCGGCGTAAGTAAAGTCATTAATATTAGGCCCGTATGCCAATGCCTGTGCCCAGTAGATCATGGCGTTGTTGCTGTCAAACTGTTGTGCTTTTTTAAAAGAAGCCATCGCCTCTATGATGTGAAAAGCAAAATACATATTGATGCCCTGGTTAAAATAAAATTGGGCACTGTCGTTGCTGGTAGAAATTTTCCAGCGGTAATTGCCCCAGCCGGGCAATGGGCCAATGCCATTGGCCAGGCTGTCTGCATTCAGCAGGTTCCAGTCGGGAGAACATTGAACGATGAATTTTTTTTGTAAAATATTTTCTCTTGAAACCTGTAGTGGCTGGTGGTTGATTCTTTCTGCCGCATACCTGAAACCTGCTGTCATCAACACAAGAATGATTGTAGTGGCGAAAAATATTTTGCGGTTCATAAGCAGTGTTTTTATTTTCAGAAAGTTAAAAAAATAATGTGGCTGGTGCAAAGTTTTTTAAGTGGATGTTTTACTGAACTGTAAAGCAGGTTGAACATTGTCAACCTTCATGATGGTGTTCCAAGTGATCTAAAGATCCTCCGCAGTGTGGGCATACATGATTTTTCCTTTTTTTCGTCTTATTGAATTCTTCGATAAAACCTGCAGTGATGATGCCGGCAGGGAGTGCAAAAATGGCTAACCCCGATAATGATATAACCCCGGTCAATACTTTGCCCAATACAGTGATGGGCACCATATCTCCATATCCTACGGAGGTAACAGTAACGATAGCCCACCAAAAAGTAGCCGGGATACTGGAGAAAATTTTTGGCTGTGCCAGGTGCTCTGCAAAATAAAGCAGGCAGGATGCAATGATGATTAGAAAACAAATCAGTACCAGGCTAAGCCTTAGTTCATTGGCTCTCGATTTAAAAACATTCTTCACCAATTTAGCCGACTTCATATAAGCAGTTAACCGGAACAGCCGAAAAAAACGTAACAGCCGCAAGATCCGCAACACCCGTAAATCGAGCCCTACTACTACATGAATATAAAAAGGAAGTATGGCCAGCAGGTCGATCAGGGCATCTGTAGAAATCATGTATTTTAAACGGCCATGAAGGCTGTGACTGTACCGGGTATCATGGTTGCTGCTCCACACCCGGAGTATATATTCCAGCGTAAAAATAAAAACAGAAATCATATCGAAGATCCTGAAAAATTCTTTGTACGCATCATGAATAGACTGCACTGTTTCCAGTATCACAGCAGTTACATTCAGTATGATCAGGATGATGATAAAACCATTGATGATTTTATCCCATTTGGTGTAGCCTAATTCGGGATGAAGCAGAATGTGTATTTTCTTTTTTGTAGCATGATACATTACAGCTGATGGTTTTGGTTGCCTTAAAGTTAATAAATAAAAATACTATTTAAGGAATGGTTTGGGCTGTAAGCCGGGAAGCCCAACAGCGGCGTATGCTGAATGGCTTGCATTTTTTACATTGCAGCGTTTGTGTTTGTTCTTTATTGCTGGTAACGAAGGATCAGCCAAACTGCACTTTTCATCAGGTGCCAAAGCTTTTTTGCAACAGCATCTTTTAATGCTTCATGTACTAAACTTAAATTGGCATACATCCGCTTTATGCGATTGTTTTCGTCCTCGAACTCCTTTAACCCCTGTTGATCACTATTTTTTATAGAAGCGCTGCCTGATATTATTTACTTCTATAACAGTAAACGAATTTGATAATATAATTTCTGAATTGCCAAGTAAGGAGATTAACGATAAGGCGGCAAATTCAGGGGCATTTCCCTTTTCCCTAAAAAATACAACTGCTGGTGGGTTGTCCTTTGCATATCTGAAAATTAATTCACCGTAATCACTATCAAAAGTTAGTATAATTAAATTCAATCTTAATGCAATTTCAATTACTTCTTCATCCGAGATTCCAGGATTTTCCTCTTGGATGCTTTTAACTTCAAATCCATGTTTTCTTAAAATAAGTGTACTCGGTCGAGGGAAATTTTCGTTGGCTAAAAACATAACTATGCAGAAATTGGGAAATAAAGTTCTTGTTGAATGCAATCTTTAAGATATGCAAAGACTGCTCTCAAGGCTACGGCAGATACAGAAGGATAAGAGTCAAGGATTTGTTTTTCAGTCCAGCCAGTTGAAAATAATTCCAAAACAAGTTCCACAGAAATCCTGGTTCCTTTTATGGTAGGTTTCCCCAATAGTACCTGTTTATCAGAAACGATATAATCTTGCCAATTCATATTGCAATATACAAATTTTTTGCTGCTCCCTGATGTCGCCAAACGCATGAGGGATAAATGAAGTTTTTAAAAAGGGAATTAGAAGCACGACTGTTTATCACTACTGTCCCGTTAAGTTGTGCATTTTTTGACAGAATATAGAACAGATAGGAGTTTCGTGGAGTTCTTTGATTTTACGATTTGAACTTAAACCAGGTTTTTTGCTATTCAAATTAGCACTATGAACCAAGGCAGTTATG
>JANLQY010000059.1:0-21411 GCA_031368105.1 Chitinophagaceae bacterium | reverse complement strand
TCAGATACCTTAATAGATTCATCCTATTATTACTATAAGCCCTACATCAATGGTAATAGATTTTCTCTTTCTAGAATATTAGATTCCAGATACAGCTGCCAGCTTTATAAAATTATATTTTTTTATAAAAAAGGCATATTTAGTGATGAAGACTCTGGAATATTTGATGGCTTAAAAATGGAAATTAAAGAAGCACCCTTGACTAATTTGGCGCAAATGAAAATTTTGATTGCAAAAATAGAACAAGGTCAAAAAGTCATACCAAAGAAGAATTCACAATAAGTATATGATAAACCGAATTATATAATTATTAAAGCAATATTTCTTATCATTCATTCTTTTCAAAATCATTTAATTGTTAGCACATGCTACGCCTGCAATTTTATTCCAAAAGAATAATACTGTCCGCCCTATTGCTTTTTATAAGCAATAGCAAGCCTGCATTTGCACAAAACAAACCTGCTAATTTTGACAGTACCAAACTCAGTAAAGTAGAAAAACAAAAACCAGAAATCTTTACCAGTGGTTTTATAGATATTATGAACAGCGGGCAGGTAAATGCGTCTGCAAGGTTTATCAGGTTGTATATTGGTGAGCCGGGTAAGTTTGCGGTACCGCTCTCTTTTTATTCTGGTGTGTCTGCCAATAATTTTCAAAGCCAGTCCACCATTGCATCGTCTGGCAATAAGAGTAATGACCAGTTGGTAAATTCTTATATCAATCCCCTCAGCGGCTTAATCAATCTTTCAAGTGATGGAGTTATTTTTTTAAATAAAACAAAAAAAATAACTAAGTGTGGGCTGCTGTATCATTTTGGCGAACGTATTTTAACTGGTTACAAAACTGGCCTGGCATCGAACCCACAAACAGGAAAACCAGTAAATTTTTTTAATAGTTTTGGTGCAGCAGGTTTATACTTTCAAACAGGTGCATGGGAAAGAAGCAACAACAATAATATGGGGCTGTTCTGGCTAAGCCTGCGATACATTGGCTGCTACACAAACCCGGCACAGCTAAAAGAATTTTTACCGGATATTAGTACCAGTGGTATTTATACAGGCTACTGCCTTGGCTTTGGTGTGGAAATAAATAACCTCGTAAATATAAAAGTGCTGTATTATAAATATACCAAACAACCGGAGATAGATTATTACCTGCCTATTTATCAGTTTTCTTTTAATTACTCAATTAAAAACTGAGCAGTTCACATTATTCTCCCCACACCAAACAAACAGGATTGGGAACATTAATCCGCTTCCCTGTATCTTTCAATAATCCTGTTTGATGATCAACAGAAAAAATAACAATGTTGTCACTCTCCTGATTGGCCACCAGCAAAAATTTTCCGGAAGAATCAAAATTAAAATTGCGTGGCTTGACACCTAACGTTGACTGATGACCCAAAACATTTAGCACACCAGTGGCAGGATCAATTGAAAAAATAACCAGGTCGTTCAGTTCTCCACGATTGGAGGCGTACAGAAATTTTCCATCAGCAGATACATGGATATCTGCACCGCCAAAACTTCCTTTATAACTTTCAGGTACCGCACTGATGGTTTGAAACATTTTTAATTTTCCATCTGCGGCAAAATTAAAAGCTGCAACTGTGCCACTTAATTCTTCTGTGAGGTAAACAAATTTTTGTGAAGGATGAATTGCCACATGTCTTGGCCCGGAGCCTCCACTCACACTTACAGATGCAGCAGCATCTTCAGTAACGGTGCCGGTGATTTCATCAAAACGGTAAACCATCAGTTTATCAATACCAAGATCGGCCACCAGCAAATATTTATTATCACTACTGAATACAGCCGTGTGTACATGTGCTTTTTCCTGCCGTTGTTTGTTTATGCTTTTGCCGCTATGTTGTACAGTTGTTGCAGCAGGTGATACGGTTCCATTTTTATTTACAGCTAATATCGAAAAAGAGCCACCACTGTAATTGCCTGCTACAGCCCATTTGCCCGTTTTATCAATACTGATATAGCAGGGGTCATTTCCCTTTGATGGCTGCTGGTTGATAAAATTTAATTTGCCTTTTCTTTTTTTAAATTTATAAGCACTCACAGTTCCACCATTATTTACAGAATCACCATTTTCATTTACCGCATACACAAACTTTTTATTGGGCGATACAGCAAGGAAAGATGGATTGGAAGATTTGATTGAACTGATGAAATGATTATCACCTGTTGAAGTATTAAAATCATACACATAAATACCTTCGCTTTTGCCACTGGTATAAGTGCCGATAATAAGTTTGCTGTTTTGTGCATTACAAACAATGGTTACAAGCAATGCAATGGTTGTTAAAATCTTTTTCATTCGTTATGCTTAATTGGTTTTGTTTTTTCTGCTGAATTTTTTTCTTATTACATCCTGTACCGGCACATTCTCCAGTTTGCTTTCCAGCCACGAAATAATGTCAAGATAAACAAATGCCCTTGTTTCAAAACGGTTATTTTCAACCGTCTTCAATTTCACCAGTAATTTTTCCAGCTCTGGTTTTATATTTCTCACTGTTACAGAAAATGAACGCCTGATAAATTTGAATATTTCTTCTTCCACCACACTCAGGTTTTGCATCTTCCACATAAAGCGGTACACCGATTTTACCAAATGATCCAGTATCTCATCATTGCCCAGTTCGTAGTGTGCAATCAGGTGCAGCAGCCGGCTGTAGCATTGCAGGTCGGTACGGAGATCCACTTTCCAGTTGATAATTTTATTCAAATAATCAATCGCTTTTTCATAGTCGCCGCTGCCAAAATAAAGACAGGCAATCTTGTAATAAAAAACCAATATCCTGTGCCGGTCTAAGTAAAGTTCATATGCTGTAATCTGCTTTTCAATGGTAGGAATTGATTGCAATCCTTCTGTAAAACTGCCTTCTAAAAAATGTTTATTGAAAAAAGAAATGGTTTTGTACACAAAACACTGGATGCGGTTATTGGCATTGCTCAATACAATATCACTGTTGCAAAAATGTTCAAACTTAGCAAGCGTTTCTTTCAGCTTTTGGTGATTGGCTAAATTAAAATGGGCCCCCATCAGGTTGTGCATTCCTTTTATGTAATGCGCTGTTTCAATCGCCAGCATTTGTGGCTGCTGATCAAAAAGATCAACCCATTTTTGAGTGTAACGGTAGTACATCAAAAAATCCTGCCGGATAAATGCGTACCAGCAATAAGTTTGAAACAGGAAAAGTTTTTCATAAAAACTTTTACAAATCGCCGGATCAAAATTGAATTTGCTGTTAAAGAAATCATTTACTTCCGCTTCCTCTTCTTTGTTTCTGCATGGTCCGTTTTTAATATACCAGCTATACAATTGCAAGGAAAGGTTTGATAATTTAGACACCAGCACCAGGCTGTCATTTACTCCATCCGCTTCTTCACTTAACTGATCTGCTCTGTCTTTGATACTTCTTGTTATATACAACGCTTCAATGTTTTTTTCAAAAAACAATACCTGTTGCAGGTGAGTCAGCTGGTTATTTTTCCTGGCCAGGTCTTTCATCTTATCCAGCACTTTCAGGCTTTGCAGGTATAGCCCCTTGTTGTATAATATCCGGGCATAATCCATTTGCTCATGCAGGGCAATGTCAATATTTTTTTCATCAATCAGCCGCAGGCTGCTCAGTATTTGTTTGTACAAATGTGCCTTCAGGTTGCTGAGCTGTTGTTTTTTTATGCTCTTGTTTTTGTTCAGCAGTGCGGCCTCATCATAAATATCCATCTTGTCAAGTGCATCAAACAACTGAACGGTTTTTAATTCTTCAGAAGAGGAATTACGGTTGGCATACAGCTTGAAATTGCGCTTTTCACTTTTTTCAAGCGTCTTTATCAAATGAAACAAGGTATCTGTACTGCGGTTGGGCATCGTAATTTAGTTTCTTTAAAATCCTTATCTGGTCTGCCTTTCAGGGCTATTTTAGCTGTTTATATGGCGTAATACAACCTATATTTTGATCCTTTAAAAGGATATTATCTGTTTAAATTCGTAAGCGCTGTTAATTATTGTTGAGTGCTTACGGTAGCATTGATACAAAAGTAATTAACCGCAGTTACAAAAAATAACATTCTATGCCAGCAGACAAAGTACACATTTTTGATACCACACTCCGGGATGGCGAGCAGGTGCCGGGCTGTAAGTTGAATACAAAAGAGAAAGTAGAACTGGCATTAAAGCTGGAAGCATTGGGTGTTGATATCATCGAAGCTGGCTTTCCCATTTCAAGCCCCGGCGATTTTGAATCGGTATTCCAGATTTCATCCGTTATAAAAAATGCCACGGTTTGTGGATTGACAAGAGCGGTACAAAAAGATATTGAAGTGGCTGCCGAAGCATTGAAACATGCAGTTCGCCCAAGGATACACACCGGCATCGGTTCTTCCGACAATCATATCAAATACAAATTCAATTCTACAAGAGAAGAAATTTTGGAACGGGCTGTTGCCGCAGTAAAACTGGCAAGAAATTTTGTTCCCGATGTAGAGTTTTATGCAGAAGATGCAGGTCGTGCCGATTTGGAATTCTTAGCAAGGCTAGCGGAGGCCGTTATTAAAGCAGGTGCTACCGTTGTAAATGTTCCTGATACCACAGGTTTTTGTTTGCCACATCAGTATGCCGAAAAGATGGCGTATTTAATGAACAATGTAAAAAATATTGATAAAGCAATTTTGTCTTGTCATTGTCATAATGATTTGGGGCTTGCAACTGCTAACTCAATCGCAGGCGCTATTGCAGGGGCAAGGCAAATTGAATGTACAATCAATGGTATCGGCGAAAGAGCCGGTAATACATCACTTGAAGAAGTGGTGATGACGATTAAAAAACATCCTGAGTTAAATCTTTATACCGGTATTAATGCCACACAATTGTTGCCGATGAGCCGCCTCGTTAGTGAAACCATGCGGATGGTGGTGCAGCCAAATAAAGCAGTGGTTGGCGACAATGCTTTCTCTCATTCTTCTGGTATTCACCAGGATGGATTTTTGAAAGAAGCAACAACTTATGAAATCATTGCACCGGAAGAAGTAGGTGCAGATACATCTAAAATAGTATTGACAGCAAGAAGCGGCAGAAGTGCATTGGCATATCGGTTCAAAAATTTGGGCTACGAATTTAACCGGGATGATGTAGATACATTATATGGATGCTTCCTAAAAGTGGCAGACTGTAAAAAAGAAGTGCATGACGCAGACCTGAAATTATTGGCGGAAGAATATTTACAGGTGCATGCGTAACGGGTCGGGACGAAGGGTCGGGACGCTTTAAGCGGCATGAACCATAATGAAGCACATTGAATACCTGCAGATCATTAAAGAAGATATTCTTCATTATGGAACGGCTTTATAAATTTTTAATCTAAACCTTATATAGAAAACTACAATTAAAAAAAATGAACACATTAAAATCACTGTCAGATAATTTTAAATACTTTCCTCTAAATAGTGGAGATGGAAATAATTTCACTCCGCTATCCAGCAGAGATGGGGGCACTTTTTCCATCACAGTTATTCCGGGAGACGGCATTGGCCCGGAAGTAACACAGCAATCTGTAAACGTATTAAATGCCATTGCTCAGAAATTCGGGCACCAGTTCAACTATCAATATTGCCTTATGGGGGCCGTGGCCATTGATAGCACCGGCAATCCACTTCCAGATGAAACAATTGAAGCTTGTTTGAATAGTGATGCAGTTTTGTTTGGAGCCATCGGTCATCCAAAATATGACAACGACCCTACAGCGAAAGTGAGGCCAGAACAGGGTTTGCTGAAATTGAGAAAAGCATTGCAATTGTTTTCCAACATCAGGCCAATTACAACTTATCCATCACTGCATCATTTATCACCGCTAAAAGAAAAGCTGTTGACAGATGTTGATTTTGTGATTTACCGGGAGTTGGTTGGCGGCATTTATTTTGGTGAAAAGAAAACAAACGAAGACCAGACATGGGCATCTGACGGATGTGAATATACCAGCGAAGAAATTGAAAGGATAGCTCACCAGGCTTTTAAAGCAGCCATGCAAAGAAGAAAAAAACTCACATTGGTTGATAAAGCAAATGTGCTGGAAACTTCCAGGCTTTGGAGAAAAGTAGTAAAAGAAATTGCTTTGCAATATCCCGAAGTGGCGGTTGATTTTTTATTTGTTGACAATGCAGCGATGCAGATCATCATCAATCCAAAACAATTTGATGTAATTCTTACAGAGAATTTATTTGGTGATATCATCAGCGATGAAGCAAGTGTAATCAGTGGTTCACTAGGCTTGTTGCCTTCTGCATCAGTTGGTGTTTCCACTGCTTTGTTTGAACCCATTCATGGATCTTATCCGCAGGCTGCAGGAAAAGATATTGCCAATCCTTTGGGTTCTGTTTTATCCACCGCTATGCTGCTTGATTATATTGGGTTGACCAAAGAAGCAAAGCGGGTAAGGGATGCAGCACAATGGACAATTGAAAATATGTTTGTTACAAAAGATATTGACCCAATCAATTTTTATTTCACATCTACTGTTGGTGAACTGATATGTGAATATATACAGGGCAGGGTGTCTGGTGTATTTAGCCAGGAAAATGTGGAGTTGAGAAAATCGACTATCATATAATAAGTAGAATCCCGAAAGGGAGTCATCTCTTAGCGATGGGTAAAATCATTGCAGGATGAATAAAGAAACAATAGTAAAAGAGTGCGACGCAACGATGATGAACAATGGTTTAATGTTGGTTACAAAAAAATAGAAATGGCAGAATTAAACAGGTATTCGAAAGTATTAACGCAGGACGAAACACAACCTGCAGCGCAGGCAATGCTGTATGGCATTGGTTTAACGGAAGATGATTTAAAGAAAGCACAAGTCGGTATTGCAAGCATGGGCTATGATGGCAATACCTGCAATATGCACCTGAATGACCTGGCAAAAGTGGTGAAGCAGGGTGTGTGGAATAATGATTTGGTGGGATTGATTTTTAATACCATCGGCATCAGTGATGGTATTAGTAATGGAACCGATGGCATGCGCTATAGTTTGGTGAGCCGTGATTTAATTGCTGACAGCATTGAAGCAGTATGCGGCGGATTTTATTATGATGGATTGATTGCACTGCCCGGTTGTGATAAAAATATGCCCGGCTCTATCATGGCGATGGGAAGATTGAACCGTCCTTCCATTATGGTGTATGGCGGTACCATTGACCCGGGACATTATAAAGGAGAAGACCTGAATATTATTTCTGCTTTTGAAGCATTGGGAAAGAAACTGGCGGGCACCATTACCCCAGAAGATTTTAAAGAAGTAGTGAAGCACAGTTGCCCGGGTGCAGGTGCCTGTGGTGGCATGTACACTGCCAACACAATGGCAAGCGCCATCGAAGCAATGGGGATGAGTTTGCCTTATTCATCCAGTAACCCGGCATTGAGTGAAGCAAAGCAAAAAGAATGTACTGATGCAGGAAGAGCAATCAAAGTTTTGCTGGAGAAAAATATTTGTCCAAAAGATATCATGACAAAGAAGGCATTTGAAAATGCAATTGTTACGGTGATGATTTTTGGTGGAAGTACGAATGCAGTGCTGCATTTGATTGCCATGGCAAAAAGTGTGGATGTGGATTTAACACAGGAAGATTTTCAACGCATCAGCGATAAAACCCCTGTGCTGGCTGACTTTAAGCCAAGCGGAAAATATTTAATGCAGGAATTACATGCTCATGGCGGCGTGCCTGCTGTGATGAAGTACCTATTGAAAAAAGGATTATTGCACGGTGATTGCTTGACAGTAACTGGTGAAACAGTTGCAGCGAATTTAGCAGGTGTTCCTGATTTAAACTTTGATACCCAAAAGATAATTTATCCTTTGGAGCAGCCATTGAAGAAAACCGGACACCTGCAAATCCTGTACGGCAACCTTGCAGAGAAAGGAAGTGTTGCAAAAATTAGTGGTAAAGAAGGCGAACGTTTTGAAGGGCCTGCAAGGGTATTCAATGGAGAGAAAGATTTAGTGGCCGGCATCGCAAGCGGCCGTGTAAAAAAAGGCGATGTGGTGGTGATAAGAAATGAAGGCCCGAAAGGAGCGCCGGGAATGCCCGAAATGTTGAAACCAACGAGTGCCATTACTGGTGCAGGTTTGGGAAAAGATGTGGCCTTGATTACAGATGGAAGATTTAGTGGTGGCAGTCATGGTTTTGTTGTGGGGCATATTACACCGGAAGCTTTTGAAGGTGGGTTGATTGCATTTGTAGAAGATGATGATGTGATTGAAATTGATGTGGCAACAAAAAAGATGACATTGAAAGTGAGTGAAGAATTAATTGCGGAAAGAAAAAGTAAATGGCAGCAACCAAAATTGAAAGAAACAAAAGGTGTGTTGTATAAATATGCGATGTGTGTAAAAGATGCATCACAAGGTTGTGTAACAGATGAAGCATAAATAAAAATGACAAAAACTTATTTCATAGAACTGGCGAATTACAATATCTGGGCAAATGATATTGTATGCATTTGGCTGGAGCTGATAAGCGATGAGCAATGGGAGCAGCAAGTAGTCAGCAGTTTTAATAGCATACAGGAAACTGTATTGCATTTAATCAGTGCTGAGCATATTTGGGTGCAGCGTTTAGGTAAATTAGAAAAGACAGAATGGCTGGCATCAACATATAAAGGCACAAAAGAAGAACACATTGCTTTGTGGAAACAGGCATCTGCCAATCTTAAAAAAATGGTAGTTGATTTTGATGAAAATAATTTGCCGGTGAAATTTGATTTTAAGCGAATCAATGGAGAAGTAAATACATTGAAATGCTACCAGGCATTTGCACATGTGTTTAATCATTCAACCTATCACCGGGGGCAATTGATAACAATGCTGCGGCAGGTTGGTTTTACAAATGTTGGATCAACAGATATGTTGGTCTTCTGCAAATTTTAAATTGTAACGACGGACATAAATATTTTTTTATGGAAACATTGGAGTTAAAAGAAGAAAAGAAAATTCAGAAAGCAACTACCAGCATCAGCGGCAGCGAAGCAGTATTGGATGCATTCCTTAACGAGAATGTCACAACCATCTTCGGTTATCCGGGTGGTGCCATCATGCCCATCTATGATGCATTGTATGATTATAATGATCGGCTGGAACATATACTCGTCCGTCATGAACAAGGTGCAATTCATGCTGCACAAGGCTTTGCAAGAGCAAGTGGCAGAACAGGTGTGGTGTTTGCAACAAGCGGTCCCGGTGCAACAAATTTGGTTACCGGTTTGGCAGATGCAATGATTGATTCTACTCCGGTGGTATGTATCACCGGCCAGGTGTTTGCACATTTATTAGGAACGGATGCTTTCCAGGAAACTGATGTAATCAACATAACAACACCCGTTACCAAATGGAATTACCAGGTAACAGATGCAACAGAAATTCCTGCAGTGCTGGCAAAAGCATTTTACATAGCAGGCAGTGGAAGGCCGGGACCAGTGTTGATTGACATCACCAAGAATGCACAGTTGCAAAAATTTGATTACGAAGGATACAAAAAATGTGAACATATTAGGAGCTACCGGCCTAAGCCAATTGTGAGAAAAGAATATGTGGAGCAGGCAGCAAAGCTGATCAACGAAGCAAAGAAACCTTTTGTAATTTTTGGCCAGGGAGTTATTCTTGGTAAAGCAGAAAAAGAATTCGAAGCCTTTATTGAAAAAGCCGGTTTGCCTGCAGCATGGACTATCATGGGTATGAGTGCGATTCCTACAAATCATCCGCTGGCTGTGGGTATGCTGGGAATGCATGGAAACTACGGCCCTAATTTATTGACGAATGAATGTGATGTGCTGATTGCAATTGGTATGCGTTTCGATGACCGGGTTACCGGGCGCTTAGATAAATATGCCAAGCAGGCAAAAGTGATTCACCTGGATATTGACCCTTCTGAAATTGATAAAAATGTAAAAGCAACTGTACCGGTTTGGGGCGATTGTAAAGAAACATTGCCAATGCTAACAGCATTGATTAGCCCAAAAACATATCCTGAATGGATGCAGCAATTTCATGATTGTGCAGCAAAAGAAAAACTAACCTGCATCGAACCTGAAATGAATCCTGTGGATGAAATATTATCAATGGGAGAAGTGATAAAAGCATTGAATGAACTAACTGAAGGCAATGCCATTATTGTTACGGATGTAGGCCAGCACCAGATGGTAGCCTGCCGCTATGCAAAAATGAATGAGAGCAAAAGTAATATTACCAGTGGTGGTTTGGGTACCATGGGCTTTGCATTGCCAACAGCCATCGGTGCAAAATACGGAGCGCCGGAAAGGACTGTAATTGCTATCGCAGGTGATGGTGGTATTCAAATGACGATACAGGAATTGGGTACTATCATGCAGTTTAAGCCAAATGTAAAAATTGTCATTCTCAACAACCAGTTCCTCGGTATGGTGCGCCAGTGGCAGGAATTGTTTCATGAAAAAAGATATTCATTTGTTGATATTACCAGCCCCGATTTTGTACAGGTAGCAAAAGGCTATCACATCGATGGGCAAAAAGTGGATGACCGCAGTAAATTGAAAGCCGCATTACAAACCATGCTGGATCATGATGGCAGTTATTTATTAGAAATAATGGTGGGCAAAGAAAACAACGTATTCCCGATGGTGCCGCAGGGCAGGGGCGTATCGGAAATTGTATTGAGTAAAGAAGAAATTACCCCCATCCCCTAAAGGGGAGTTATTTGAAGGGCTTAATAAAATAACAAAGCATAAAACTTGAAGTAAATGAATCCACATAAAAAAGCAGAGACATTGAAGAACTCCCCTTTAGGGGATGGGGGTAAAAAGGAATATACCATAACGGTTTATACAGAAAACCAAATTGGTTTACTGAACCGTATCGCTATTATTTTTTCGAGAAGAAAAATTAATATTGAAAGTTTAAATACTTCTCCAAGTGAAGTGGACAGTGTGCATCGTTTTACAATTGTCATCAACGAAATAGAAGATGTGGTGAGAAAACTTTGCAGGCAAATTGAAAAGCAGGTAGAAGTGTTGAAGGTTTATTATAATACCAATGATGAAATTATCTGGCAGGAGCTTGCATTGTATAAAGTACCTACGGATATAATTGCAGAGGAAGTAAAAGTAGAACGTTTGCTCAGCCTGCATGGTGCAAAAGCAGTAGTGATCAGAAAGGATTACACTGTATTTGAAGTAAGCGGACAGCGTGATGAAACAGATAATTTTATTAAAGTATTAGAACCTTACGGCCTCATTGAATTTGTAAGAAGTGCAAGGGTGGCTATTATTAAAAACAGTGATGGCTTTCATAAAAAACTAAAAGAGTTTGAATACCGGGAGCCCGGTGAAAATGTTTTGGAGAATGAATTTTTAGATAAAAATCAGGAAGTGTTTAGTATGTAGCCCCCATCCCCTAAAGAGGGGTAAGGCAAGTGTCTGAAATTTTGAAGTGATTGTTGAATAGTGAGGGGATAGTGTTATTGGTGAGTAAAGAATTGTTGATGATGTGGAAAATAAAATGTTTGTTAAAGGGATTAAGCACCGCTCCTTTCTGCTTGCCAGCGGAGAAGGAGGATGAGACCGGAGATAATGTGGGCAAAGCTCAATAGAAATAAAAAAGTACAAGTGAGTGACACAACGATGTTGAAAAATGTTGATGTTGCTGGTAACATAAATTAAATTATAAAATATCTCCAGTTTACCCCTTTAGGGGATGGGGGCAAAACAAAAAACAATGGCAAACTATTTTAACTCTTTATCATTAAGAGATCAACTGAAACAATTAGGTGTTTGTGAATTTATGAATCGCAGCGAATTTGCTGATGGTGTGACTGTATTGAAAGGAAAGAAAATTGTAATTGTTGGTTGCGGTGCACAGGGACTGAACCAGGGTTTGAACATGAGAGATTCGGGGTTGGATATTTCATACACATTGCGTAATGAAGCGATCGCTGAAAAAAGAGAGTCATGGAATAAAGCAACGGAGAATGGTTTTGCGGTGGGTACTTACGAAGAGTTGATTCCTTCAGCAGATTTAGTATTGAACTTAACGCCCGATAAACAACATACGGCGGTGGTAAAGGCGATCATGCCATTGATGAAAAAGAATGCTACACTTTCTTACTCTCATGGTTTTAATATCGTGGAAGAAGGAACGCAAATTCGTAAAGATATTACTGTAATTATGGTGGCGCCAAAATGCCCCGGTACAGAAGTTCGTGAAGAGTACAAAAGAGGTTTTGGGGTACCTACTTTAATTGCAGTGCATCCGGAAAATGATCCGGAAGGAAAAGGGTTGGCGCAGGCAAAAGCTTATGCAGTGGCTACTGGCGGCCACAGGGCTGGTGTGTTGCGTTCGTCTTTTGTTGCTGAAGTAAAATCTGATTTGATGGGTGAACAAACTATTTTATGTGGGGTGTTGCAGACTGGTTCTATTTTATGTTTTGATAAAATGGTGGAGAAAGGAATTGATAAAGCGTATGCTGCAAAATTAATTCAATACGGATGGGAGGTAATTACTGAAGCATTGAAACATGGTGGTGTAACGGCAATGATGGACCGCTTAACCAATCCTGCAAAGCTGAAGGCTTTTGAATTGTCAACAGAGTTGAAAAATATTTTACGTCCGCTGTTTCAAAAACACCAGGATGATATTATGAATGGAGTATTCTCTTCCACAATGATGGAAGACTGGGCCAATGATGATAAAAATTTACTGACCTGGCGTAAAGCAACCGGTGAAACTGCTTTTGAAAAAACAACTCCAACCGATGCAACCATTGCGGAGCAGGAATTTTTTGAGAATGGTTTATTGATGGTGGCTTTTGTAAGAGCAGGTGTGGAACTGGCTTTTGAAACAATGGTGGAAGTAGGTATTAAAGAAGAATCGGCTTATTACGAGTCATTGCATGAAACGCCGTTGATTGCAAATACCATTGCCCGTAAAAAATTATTTGAAATGAACAGGGTAATTTCTGATACGGCTGAATATGGCTGTTATTTATTTGATCATGCAGCAAAACCATTGCTGAAAGAATTTATGCAGACGGTTGATACAGATGTTATCGGTACAAATTTTAATGAAGGAAAAGATAATGGCGTTGATAACAGGAGCATCATCGAAGTAAATAAAATACTTCGTTCTCACCCGGTAGAGAAAGTGGGTGCGGTATTAAGGCAGGCTATGACTGATATGAAAGTTATACAAACCACTGTGAAAGAAGAAAAAAAGAAAGCATTGCAATTAGAAGAAGCGTGATAATTAATAATGCAGTATTAAACTTTAAATTTGTACGATAAAGTTTAATCAACAATTATCCGATGAAGTAGGGCTGGACTGGAAACAGAAGGAGTTAAATTAATTTGCCGATGAAAAATAGAACTCGTCACCCCTGATAAAATAAACTACGATTGCTTGCTTTTTTATTGCTAAAAAACATTTTGAATAAAGAAAAAAAACATGATGAAGAAGCAGTTTACATTACAATATAAAAGTGTTGAACACATTCCTTCAGGGGAAGGAGGTTTATATGATCCTTCATTTGAGCATGATGCCTGTGGTATCGGTTTTGTTGCCAATATAAAAGGGAACAAATCTCACCAGCATGTGGATGATGCACTTACCATTTTAGAAAACATGGAACACAGGGGAGCCTGTGGCTGTGAAGTAAACACAGGAGATGGTGCCGGTATTTTTATCCAGATACCGCATGAGTTTTTCTTTGATGAATGTGTGAAATTGGGAGTGCACCTGCCTGCGTTTGGTAAGTATGCTGTAGGCGTTATCTTTTTCCCAAAAGAAATAAAACTCAGGGAGGAGTGCCGTGATATTTTGAACAGGGCAGCAGAAAAATTAGGATTGGAAGTGCTGACTTACCGGAGTGTTCCGGTAAATACTGCAGGTATTGGCCCCACTGCATTATCTGTAGAACCGGTGATGGAGCAGGTTTTCATTGCCTGTCCTGATCACATTACCAACCCAATGGATTTTGAGAGGAAACTATTTGTGCTGCGTAATTATGCAAGCCATACTATCAATAATACGGTTAGAAAAGATGCGATCGGGTTTTATATTGCTTCGCTTTCATTCAAAACTGTAGTGTATAAAGGGCAGCTTACCAGCATGCAGGTGCGTAATTATTTTCCAGACCTCGGCAACAAAAGAGTGGTGAGTGCTTTTGGTTTGGTTCACTCCCGTTTTGCCACCAATACTTTTCCTTCATGGAAGCTGGCACAGCCATTCCGTTACATTGCACACAATGGTGAGATCAATACATTGCAGGGAAACCTGAACTGGCTGAAGGCAAGTGAAATGGGTTTTGTATCTCCCTACTTCAGCAAAGAAGAAATGGATATGCTGTTGCCGGTGGTTACCAGTATGCAGTCTGATTCTGCCTGCCTTGATAACATGATTGAGTTACTAACGTTGACGGGGAGGTCGCTTCCACATGTAATGATGATGCTGATACCGGAGGCATGGGATGGCAATGAAAAAATGGATCCGGTAAAGAAAGCCTTTTATGAATACCATGCTTCGATGATGGAACCCTGGGATGGTCCGGCTTCTATCTCTTTTACCGATGGAAAAATTATTGGCGCCACATTAGACAGGAATGGTTTGCGTCCCTCAAGATATTGTGTTACGCATGATGACCGTGTAATCATGGCTTCGGAAACTGGCGCTTTGCCAATCGATCCTGCTTTAATAAAAGAGAATGGAAGATTGCAGCCGGGTAAAATGTTTGTAGTGGATATGGAGCAGGGCAGAATCATCAGTGATACAGAATTAAAGAAAGGTATCTGCTCACAAAAGCCTTACGGTGACTGGTTGAATAAATACAAGATTCGTTTAGAAGAATTACCAGAGCCAAGGGTAATGTTTACTCACCTGGAAAGCGACCAGATTTTTAAATATCAAAAAGCATTTGGGTATACTACTGAAGATTTGGATACCATCATTGCCCCAATGGCATTGGATGGAAAAGAGCCGATTGGCTCAATGGGTACCGATGTTCCACTGGCAGTGTTGAGTGATCAGCCGCAACATTTAAGTGCTTACTTTAAGCAACTGTTTGCACAAGTTACTAATCCGCCGATTGACCCTATCCGTGAACGTTTGGTAATGTCGCTGGCAACTTTTGTTGGTAACAATGGCAACCTGCTGGTAGAAAATCCATTGAGTTGTCATACAGTAGCACTGAAACATCCGGTGTTGAGCAATCATGAATTGGAACAAATAAGAAGTATCGATACAGGTGTATTCCAGGCCAAAACATTGCAGATGTATTTCAGGGCAGATGGCAAACCCGATTCTTTGCAAAAAGGCATCGACCGGTTATGCCGCTATGCCGTGGATGCAGCAGAAGATGGCTTTGAAGTATTGATTCTTACGGACAGGGCAATCGATTCAGATCATGCACCGATACCTTCTTTACTGGCATTGGCAGCAATACACCATCATTTGATCCGTAAAGGATTGAGGGGTTGTGTGGGTATTGTGGTGGAAGCCGGCGACGTTTGGGAAGTACATCATTTTGCCTGCCTCATTGGTTTTGGCGCCACTGCCATCAATCCTTATTTGGCATTGTCCAGCATAAGGGATATGAAACTGAGTGGAAAATTACAAACTGATTTGGATGTAGAATATTTAAAGAAGAATTACACCAAGGCAGTAAATGATGGTTTGCTGAAAGTTTTTTCTAAGATGGGGATTTCTACTTTGCAGTCTTATCAGGGTGCACAGATATTTGAAATAGTAGGATTGAATAAAGTGGTGGTGGATAAATATTTTTCTGGTACTATATCAAGGATAGAAGGCTTAGGGTTGGATGAAATAGCAAAAGAAAGTTTGGCTAAACACCAGTTTGCTTTCAGCAGAAAAGAAATACCGGTAGATCGTTTACCCGTTGGCGGTATGTACCAGTGGAAACGCAAGGGGGAGTTTCATTTGTTCAATCCCCAAACCATTCACCTGTTGCAGTATTCAACTAAGTTGAATGATTACCCCACTTTTAAAAAGTATTCCAAATTAATAAATGAACAGGGCGAAAAAGCATGTACGTTAAGGAGCCTGTTTCAATTTAATTTTCACCGCCAGCCCATTTCAATTGATGAAGTGGAATCTGCAGAATTAATTTTAAAACGCTTTGCAACCGGTGCTATGAGTTTTGGGTCCATCTCTCATGAAGCACACAGTACACTGGCTATTGCCATGAACCGCATTGGCGGAAAAAGTAATACCGGCGAAGGCGGTGAAGATGAAATGCGTTATGAAATAATGGAGAATGGTGATTCCAT
The DNA here is from genome assembly GCA_031368105.1 of Chitinophagaceae bacterium. Taxonomy (GTDB): domain Bacteria; phylum Bacteroidota; class Bacteroidia; order Chitinophagales; family Chitinophagaceae; genus Ferruginibacter. The sequence goes on along the minus strand of JANLQY010000059.1, from coordinate 5,097 downwards.
GAGAAGTGCCATCAAGCAGGTAGCGTCGGCAAGATTTGGTGTTACCAGTAATTATTTAACACAGGCAGATGAACTGCAGATAAAAATGGCACAGGGTGCAAAGCCTGGTGAAGGTGGACAATTACCCGGTCACAAAGTAGATGAATGGATTGGTAAAGTTCGCCATGCCACACCAGGCGTTGGTTTGATCTCACCTCCACCGCACCACGATATTTATTCTATTGAAGATTTGGCGCAATTAATATTTGATTTGAAGAATGCCAACAGGGCTGCAAGGATAAATGTGAAGCTGGTTTCTAAAGCTGGTGTTGGTACCATTGCTGCAGGTGTGGCAAAAGCAAAAGCAGATGTGGTTTTGATTTCCGGTAATGATGGTGGCACAGGTGCATCACCCATCAGCTCCATCAAACATGCAGGGCTGCCGTGGGAGCTTGGACTTGCAGAAGCTCATCAAACACTGGTGAAAAATAAATTACGCAGCAGGGTAGTATTGCAAACAGACGGACAATTAAAGACAGGAAAAGATATCGCTATTGCAACTTTGCTGGGTGCAGAAGAATGGGGCGTTGCTACTGCAGCGTTAGTTACAGAAGGTTGTATCATGATGCGTAAATGTCATCTGAATACTTGCCCTGTTGGTGTTGCTACGCAAGACCCTGAATTGCGTAACCGTTTTACAGGCAATGCAGATCATGTGGTAAACCTCTTTAAATTCTTAACAGAAGAACTTCGTGAAATAATGGCCCAGCTTGGGTTTAAGACAATCAATGAAATGGTGGGCCAGGTAGATTGTCTTGAAGTAAGAGATAATATCACCCACTGGAAACACAGTAAATTAAATTTAGCGCCAATACTTTACAAAGAACCAGCTTCTTTATACACAGGGTTGTATCACAAAGAAGACCAGAATCATGAATTAGAAAATGTGCTTGATTGGAAATTGATTGCTGCAGCAAAGCCTGCATTAGAAAACCAGCAACCGGTGAAAGCTTCTTTTGCAATAAAAAATATTGACCGTACAGTAGGTACTATTTTATCAAATGAAATTTCAAAAAAATATAAATCAGCCGGTTTACCGGATGATACCATTCATTTTAAATTCAATGGAACTGCAGGTCAAAGTTTTGGTGCTTTCAATACAAAAGGTGTAACGCTTGAGTTGGAAGGCGATGCCAATGATTATTTTGGAAAAGGATTAAGCGGTGCCAGGTTAATTGTGTATCCACCGGCCAGTGCCACTTTTGTTCCTGAAGACAATATCATTATCGGTAATGTAGCTTTCTATGGTGCTACTTCCGGCAACGCCTATATCAGGGGAAAAGCAGGCGAACGTTTTGCAGTTCGTAACTCTGGTGTTACAGCGGTGGTAGAGGGTGTAGGCGATCATGGATGTGAATACATGACCGGGGGCAAAGTGGTTATTCTTGGAAGTACAGGACAAAATTTTGCAGCAGGAATGAGCGGTGGTATTGCTTACATCTACAATACCAAAGGCGATTTCAGTGAGCAATGTAATAAAGAAATGGTTGACCTTGATCCGGTTTCTGCTGAAGACAGAAATGAATTGTTTCAGCTGATCAGCAATCATTTTAATTATACAAAAAGTACCGTGGCAAAATTCGTGATAGATGATTTTGAAAATCAGCTTCAGCATTTTGTAAAAGTATTTCCAAAGGATTATAAAAAAGTTTTGGAAAAGAAAAGGTTGAAAGAACAGGTAGGTAAATGATGAATGGATAATTGGTTAAATGATAATTCAATTTTATTTTGATTAATAATTTTTTGTGGCAGACAGTTGTTTTTCAATTAAGCATTGTTGTGTCACTCACTTGTACTGATAAATCTTTTGGCATCATAAAATAGAGTCTTTAAAAAAAATCTCAAACAGTTGAAAGTTCTAATAGTTTCTTGTTTTAAAACATTAAACTTCTCAACTTTCTAAACGATATTAAACTAAGCATCATGGGCAAACCAACCGGGTTTTTAGAATTTACCAGGGAACTTCCGTCAAAGCGGCCGGTAGCAGAAAGGGTAAACGATTACAAAGAATTTGTAGAAAAATATTCAGACGAAAAACTCAATCAGCAATCAGCCAGGTGCATGGATTGCGGCATACCTTTTTGTCACAATGGTTGCCCTTTGGGTAACGTTATTCCAGAATTCAATGATGCTGTTTACCGCAAAAGCTGGAAAGAAGCGTATGATATACTTTCCTCTACTAACAATTTTCCGGAGTTTACCGGGCGGATATGCCCGGCACCTTGCGAAACTGCCTGTGTTTTAGGAATCAATCAGCCAGCCATTGCCATTGAAGAAATAGAAAAGCACATCATTGAAATTGCTTTTGAAAAGAAATTTGTACAGTCACAAAAACAAATTACCCGGACTGGAAAAAAAGCAGCTGTTGTGGGCAGTGGCCCGGCAGGCTTGGCTGCTGCTGCACAATTAAATATTGCAGGCCATTCAGTAACAGTTTTTGAAAGAGACGATTTACCCGGCGGTTTACTCCGGTACGGTATCCCTGATTTCAAATTAGAAAAATGGGTGATTGACAGAAGGATAAAATTGATGGAAGAAGAGGGAGTGATATTTAAATGCAATGCAAACGTGGGTGTCGATATCAATATTAGTGATTTGCTGAGGGAATACCAGGCAATTGTACTGGCTGGAGGATCAACAGTGCCACGTAATTTGGACATACCCGGCAGAGAGTTGAAAGGAGTTTATTTTGCCATGGAGTTTTTAAAACAGCAAAATAAAAGGGTTGCCAACCTTTCATTCACCGAAGAAGATATTTTAGCTGGCAATAAAAATGTAGTGGTAATTGGTGGCGGCGACACCGGCAGTGATTGTGTGGGAACCAGTAACCGTCATAAAGCAACATCAGTAACACAGTTTGAGTTATTACCAAAGCCACCTGCAGAAAGAAATAGGGTTATGCCCTGGCCCACCTATCCCATGTTGTTAAAAACAACTTCTTCTCATGAAGAAGGTTGTGAAAGGAAATGGGCGGTAGCAACAAAAGCATTTATCGGTGATGATAAGGGTAATTTAAAAGCGATTCAGCTGGTTGATCTGGAATGGAAAATTGTAGATGACAGGGCTGCTCAATTTGTAGAAATACCCGGAAGTGAAAAAGATATTCCCTGCGAATTGGCATTGCTGGCAATGGGTTTTGTAAATCCCCAACATGGAGGGTTGGTGCAGGAATTAGAGTTGGAACTGGATGAAAGGGGAAATGTAAGAGCTACTGAAAAAAATTATCAAACTAATATTTCAAAAATATTTACTGCAGGCGACATGCGCCGTGGACAAAGCCTTGTGGTTTGGGCCATCAAAGAGGGTAGGGATTGTGCTCAAAAAGTGGATGAATTTTTGGTAGGCAAGTCACTTTTGGAAACCGCTGATGGCAATGCAATAGCCCGTTACTTAGTTTAATACGAATTTCTTTTTATTAGTTAAAAGCCTTTTGCATAGCAAAAGGCTTTTGTATTAGGTTTATCTTAATGTGCTTATTTGTATTAATTTATGTATTAAATACCTTTATTGTTGATAATTAATCAATATTTTTTAATAATTAATAAATTTTATTTATTAATATTGTTTAAATAAATCGCATTTATTTAATTATAACTTGTTTATTAAATTTTATTATTATGAAAAAGATTGGATTAAAAGACATGCTCCCTTTTTTAGTGTTATCGGCAGTTGCTATTTGCAGCCTTTTCTTTCCTACAGGTGAAGTTTTTGCAGATACTTCTAAATACAGCACTGGTGACATTACCTGGGTGTTGGTTGCCACTGCACTTGTATTTTTAATGACCCCGGGGCTTGCATTTTTCTATGGAGGAATGGTAAACAGGAAAAACGTACTCAGCACCATGATTAAAAGTTTTGTGGCTGCTGGTATTGTAACGGTACTTTGGCTAGCTGTAGGTTATGGAATGTCTTTTGGCACTTCTCTTAATGGAATTATCGGTAATCCTTTATCTCATTTTTTTTATAAAGGTGTAGTATCAGGGGCTCCTTGGGTAGGTGGTCCTACCATTCCATTGACATTGTTTTCCTTGTTTCAATTGATGTTTGCAATTATTACACCGGCACTGGTGGTGGGAGCTGTTGCGGAGAGGGTAAAATTCAGTTCTTATGTATTATTTATTGTTTTATTTTGCCTCTTTATTTATTTCCCGGTATGTCATTGGGCATGGCATCCAGAAGGCTTTTTAGCCAAGATGGGTGTGCTGGATTTTGCTGGTGGAACAGTGGTGCATATTACTGCAGGTTGTGCAGCACTGGCAGGGGCCTTGGTTTTAAAAAGAAGAAAATCGCATATCGAAAATGTTGATATCCATCCAGCTAATGTACCTTATGTATTAATAGGTACAGGTTTGCTTTGGTTTGGTTGGTTTGGGTTCAATGCAGGTTCTGCTTTAGGAGCCAACACCCTTGCTGTGTCAGCTTTTGCTACTACTAATATTGCCGCAGCTACTGCAGGTTTATCATGGATGTTTTTTGATGTGATAAGAGGTAAGAAACCATCTGTTCTTGGGTTTTGCATTGGTGCGGTCGTTGGGCTTGTGGCTATCACCCCGGGCTCTGGTTTTGTAGGTATTGCACACAGTGCTTTCATTGGTTTTGTAGCAGCTATCATATCTAATATTGCAGTTTCGTTAAGGTCGAAAACAAAAGTAGATGATACCCTTGATGTGTTTCCTTGTCATGGTATAGGTGGTATTGTCGGTATGCTGTTAACGGGTGTTTTTGCCTCACATGCAGTGAATAGTGCGGTTGGTTTAGATGGAACAGTAAATCATCAAGGCTTATTTTTTGGTGGTGATTTGTTTTTTACCCAGTTTAAAGGGATGATCATAGTAGCCAGTTATAGCTTTGTGGTTGGATGGCTCATTTTTAAGTTTATTAATTTTATCAATCCAATCAGGGTGTCGGAAGATGAGGAACTTGCTGGTTTGGATGAGTCTCAGCATGGAGAGCATTACACACAGGGAACACTTTTAGTTAAGAATGGAGGGGTATTTGAAGAAACAAAAGTAAAAGAATAGCCACCTAAACTTTAAATTTAAAAGCCACGATTTTTTT
>JANLQY010000192.1:0-21909 GCA_031368105.1 Chitinophagaceae bacterium | reverse complement strand
AATTTTGCAGATGCATTGCAATTGTATGAATCATTTGATAAGCCAACGGCTTCCATGCAAAAAGTGTATCCACGAATTTTGTATGGCAGGGCAGTTGAATTGATAAATGATCAGCAAATTAAAAGGGCTGATGAATTATTGACCAAGGTACTTGCATTGCCCAACTCTGCTGTAACTCCTTACGCCAATTTCTGGAAAGGTGAAATTGCTTACCGCTCCGCAAAGTATGATGAAGCCATCCGTTATCTTTTGTTGTTTGTTCAAAGTGGCGCTGCATCACAGGGTGAGGCAAACAGTACTGCCGCAAAATATAATTTAGGTTACAGCTGTTTAAAAAAAGAAAATTATAAACAGGCATTGGGATATTTTGAACCGATTTCAAAATACAATACTACTGCATCCACAACAGAACAGGATGCTTATGTACGGAGCGCCGACTGTTATTTTATGTCTAAGGATTTTGCCAAAGCAAATGCGATGTATGAAAATGTGATCAGCAATGCATTGCCGCAAAGTGATTATGCTATCTTTCAAAAAGCAATGATTGCCGGCATCAAAAGTTCTTCCACAAAAATCAGTACACTCAACAGCCTGGGCCGCCAGTATCCACAAAGCAGCCTGGTACCGGATGCCAATTTGGAAATTGCCAATACCTATATGGCAGATGAAAAATTTGCGGATGCACTTCCTTACCTGAAAAAGATTTTAACGGCAACCAACAGTGGCGGATTGAAGCCAGTAGCGTATTTAAAATCAGGGTTAAGTTATTACAACCTCAATAAAAATAATGATGCGCTGGCTAACTACCAGCAACTGATAGAACAATATCCACAATCGCCGGAAGCAGATGAAGCACTGGACAATATCAAAAATATTTATGTTGAAGAGGGCCGGCCAAATGAATATGTGGCACTGATGAAAAAGAATGGAAAAAATATTTCTGTCAGCGAAGCAGATTCTTTAACCTACACCGCCGCTGAATTAAAATACAACAGCAATGATTATAACGCAGCCATCACCGGCTTCAATAATTATTTATCGCAATACCCTGATGGGGCCTTTGCTATGGAAGCAAATTATTTCCGCAGCGAATGTTATTATAAAAATAAAGACTGGGCAAATGCATTGACCGGCTATGGTTATGTAAGCAGCAAAGGGCTGAATAAATATTTCGAAAGAGCCACTTTAACAGCAGCAAGGCTTTACTATCTTGAATTGAAAGATTATGCCAATGCAAAAAAATATTTTGCATCCTTACTCATGGGTGCTGTTAACCAGGATAACCAGTTGGAAGCATTGAGAGGTTTGGTGCGTTGCTATTACCAGTTGAAAGATTATGAACAGGCCAATGAAGCCGCCAAACAATTACTGGCAAAAAAAGGCATCAGCACCGATGATAAATCAGTGGCATTTTTAGTGTTGGGAAAATCGCAGCAGGTGAAAAATGATTGTGCTGCAGCAATCGCTTCTTTTAAATCATGCGCCGCCATTAATAAATCAGCGTGGGGTGCAGAAGCCCGGTATGAAATTGCGACCTGCCAGTTTAGTTCAAATAATTTTACTGCAGCCGAAAAAGCAGCACAGGCGGTCATTCGGGAGACGGGCAGTTACGATTACTGGGTTACCAAATCATATATTTTGCTGGGAGATATTTTTATGCAGCAAAAAGATTATTTCAATGCAAAAGCTACTTACGAAAGTGTGGCGCAAAATTCCAGTATCCCGGAATTGAAAACAGCAGCACAGCAAAAATTAGACAGGGCAAAGGAAGAAGAAAAATCAAGTTCAAAAATTGGCGGCTAACATCAACTACTATAACACATGAATACAAAAAATAAAATAAAACAGGTTTTTTTAATCATCACAGTTTGTCTTTTTTCCACTGCGGTTGTTGCACAAAAGGGAAGTGATACCACCAAAAAACAAACCATTGATATTACTTCCAGCTACAAGCCGGTGCTGAGGAATGCGGTGAAAATAAATTTTTCGGCCACTCACTTAAATGCAGATACCGGCAAGACGGTGGCGGCTTATAATATTCCGGCGCAAAATCTTTTTTATACATACCAACCTATTTCTTTAAGACCGCTTGCATTAACTCAGGATTCAGTGCTGGACCTTGGTTTGAGAAATTATCTTAAAGTTGGTTTTGGAAATTATTCCACTCCTTATGTCAGTGCTGGTTTTAGTTTTGGTGATGGTAAAACAAGTTTGTTTAATTTGTATGCTGATTATGTTTCTTCAAAAGGGAATATAAAAAACCAAGATTTTTCTCAATTAAATATCAAAGCTGCCGGCAGTTATTTTACAGAAAAGAACGAACTCTATGGCAGTGCATCCATCAGCCAGCAGGATAATTATTTGTATGGTTACGACCACCTACTGCATGATTACAGCAAGAGCGATTTGCTGCAACGATTTCAAAACATCAATTTAAAAACTGGCTTCCGGAATAAAGCGGTGAATGAAACCGGGATTAATTACGATCCCAATATTGACATCAATATTTTCCGCAATCAAAATAAAGTAACAGAGAATTCATTTGCTGCCACCGTGCCAATAGATAAAACTTTTGCAGATGCCTTCACCATCAAAGTGACTGCCAAAGCGGATATTACGAGTTACAGTTCTGAAAATCTTGCCAGTAATGTAAAATTCAACAACAATATTTACAGCCTTGCACCAGAGTTGATTTATGCAAAACCGATGTTTAATATTCATGCAGGTGTTAGTCCTACCTGGGATAATGGCAAGCTCATTGTGTTCCCCAATATTTATGGAGAAGTGAAAGTACAAGACAGGGTATTTTTAGTGCAGGCGGGTTATGTGGGAAGATTTATAAAGAACTCTTTTCAGAATTTGTCTGCAATGAATCCCTACCTGCAGACAGTAGTCCTGCAGCAAAATACGAAAGAGACAGAATTGTATGGCGGCCTGAAAGCCACGCTGGGAAGTCATTTTAACTTCAGTGCCAAAGCATCCTGGATCACTTATAACAACTTGCCTTTTTTTATTAATGATACTGCTGACGGAAAAACATTCAGGATCAGCAATGAAAGCAGGGTGTATGATTTTCGACTGCATGGCGACCTGAGTTTTATCAGTCAGGATAAATTTACCATTACCGGCGGACTTACTTTTAACGGTTACAATGGCAAGCTGGATAATGACAGGGCGTGGGGTACGATACCACTGGAAATAAATGGAGCCTTGCGTTGGTGGGCATTTAAACAGGTGCTCATAAAAAGTGATTTACATGTATTCAGTGGCGGCGCATTTTTATTGAAAGATGGCAGCGATATAAAATTAGCAGGCGGCACAGATTTAAGCGCCGGTGTTGAATTTGCCATCAACAAAAAATTCAGTGCCTGGCTGGATGTGAATAATATTTTCAACAATAAATACCAACGCTGGAACAACTACCCGGTGTATGGCCTGAATGTGCTGGCAGGTGTAATTTTAAAATTCTAACCGGTTAAAGATTTGCATCATCTGTGGAAACGGCCTTACTGAATTATAAAAAAAATATTGAAATGTCTTAAACAAGACACTATCAATTCAATAGATTCCTATCTTTAAAGGGCGCAAATAAAATTTAATGCAGCCCATACAAATCACCGAAAAAAATACACTCCAGCGAACCCTTGGCCCGTTGATGCTTTGGGGGCTGGGCGTGGGTTACGTTATCAGTGGCATGTACTTCGGCTGGAACCTGGGCCTGCCGGCAGGAGGCACACTGGGACTTGCCATTGCCACATTTTTTATCATTATTCTTTATATCACTTTCACTTTTTCTTACACCGAGCTGGCCTGTGCCATACCAAAAGCCGGTGGCGTATTCGACTATGCCGGCAGGGCAATGGGCAGGGAGATGGGTTTTATTGCAGGCGTGGCGCAGATCATTGAATTTGTGTTTGCACCACCGGCTATTGCTGCTGCTATTGGTGCATACTTTCATATTTTTTTTCCACAATTTTCTGTTACCGGCATTGCCATTGTTGCTTACATTTTATTTACTGCATTAAATATTTATGGTGTAAGGGCAGCGGCAATGTTTGAATTGCTGATCACTGCTTTTGCTGTGTTTGAGTTGCTGCTTTTTTGTGGGATCACACTGCCACATTTTAAATGGGAGCACCTTACGCAAAATGCTTTTCCATTTGGATGGAAAGGTGTGTGGGCAGCCACGCCATTTGCCATCTGGTTTTTTCTTGGGCTGGAAGGTGTGGCCAATGTAGCAGAAGAAACAGTAAAACCACAACGGAATGTATTAATTGGTTTTGGCTCTGCATTGCTTACGCTGATTGTGTTGTGTACATTGGTTTTTATTTCCGCTGTTGGTGTAGGAGGCTGGGAAAAAATTGTGTATCCATCCACCGGTGCAGAAGCTTCAGATTCACCTCTGCCATTGGCATTATCACAGATTACCGGTAACAGCGGCTTGTTGTATCATTTATTAATTACGATTGGTTTGATGGGGCTGGTGGCATCTTTTCATGGATTGATACTGGCTGCAAGCCGTGCCACGTATGAGTTTGGTAAGGCGGGCTGCATACCAGCTTTATTTGGAAAAGTGCATCCCAAATTTAAAACACCTGCCAATGCATTGCTGCTGAATATGGGTGCAGGCATCATCGCCTTATTTACCGGAAAGACCGGCGACATCATCACCATTGCCTGTTTTGGAGCTATTACTTTGTACATATTTGCAATGATAAGTGTGTTGGTTTTGAGAAAAAAGGAACCTGCCTTGGCACGCCCTTTTCGTACACCAATGTATCCTTACTTTCCAATCATTGCATTGGTTATTGCAGTTGTTTCTTTTATTGCAATGACCACATTAAATATTAAATTAGCACTGCTCTTTTTAGGTATAATGGCACTTGCTTATATTTGGTTTCATTTCTTTGTAAAACAATCTACTGATGCAAACGAAACAATTGTCGAAGGATAATTTGCTGAAGCAATTAACCGGGCAAAATATTGAAAAAGTAAAAGTAGCCATCACAGATATAGATGGTGTGCTGAGAGGTAAACTGATCAGTTTTGAAAAATTTGTTGCTGTTATTGAGAAAGGTTTTGGTTTTTGCAATGTAGTGTTTGGCTGGGATGCCGGCGATGTGGCTTATGACAATGTACAATACACGGGCTGGCATTCCGGTTACCCGGATGCAACGGCGGTGATTGACCTCAACACATTCCGGGAAATCACGTGGGAAGAAGATACCCCTTTTTTTCTGGCCGATTTCAGGGATGCAAAAGGAAATGATCTGAGTATTTGTCCCAGAAGTTTATTGAAAAAAATTACCAAACAGGCTGCTGATGCAGGCTATACTCCTTATTGCTCACAAGAATTTGAATGGTTTAATTTAGTTGACAATGCAGATGAATTGTACAAAAACAAATTCAGTAATATTCAGCCAATAACGAATGGTATGTTTGGATACTCATTGCTGAGGTCAGCCGAAAACAATGAGTACTTACACGACTTGTTTGATTTGCTGAAAAAATTTGATGTGCCATTGGAAGGCCTGCATACAGAAACAGGGCCGGGTGTGTATGAAGCAGCCATCACTTACTCAGAAATTGTAGAAGCTGCAGACAGGGCAGTCTTATTTAAAAGCAGTGTAAAACAAATTGCAAAGCAGCATGGCATCATTGCCACTTTCATGGCAAAGTTTAATGAAAACCTGCCGGGCTGCAGTGGGCATGTGCATCAAAGTTTGTGGAGCAATACAAAAAAGCAAAATCTTTTTTACGATGCCAAATCAGCAACGGGCATGAGTACCCTAATGCAGCAATACATTGCCGGGCAATTATATTGCCTGCCATTTATCCTGCCGATGTTTGCCCCTACAGTAAACAGTTACAAGCGTTTGGTAGAAGGAGCATGGGCACCAACTACTTTAACATGGGGCATTGATAACCGAACCACAGCATTAAGAGCTTTGCCCGGAAGTGCTGCTGCCACAAGGCTTGAAACAAGAGTGGTAGGCAGTGACAGCAATCCTTACTTAGCCATGGCAGCCTGCCTTGCCAGTGGTTTGTACGGCATCAAAAATAAATTGAAACTGAAGACGCCAGCAACCATTGGTAATGGTTATGCCGATACAAAAAATGGTGTGCTGCCAAAAAATTTATGGGAAGCTGCACAGGCAATGAAAACTTCGGCAGTAGCAAAAGAATTATTTGGTGCGGCATTCACTGAGCATTTTACAGCAACAAGAGAATGGGAATGGCGGCAGTGTATGAAAGTGGTGACGGATTGGGAATTGAAAAGATATTTGGAGATCATTTAGAGGAATAAATGATAAATAAAACTACAATTGAACAAGGTTGTATAGCTTGGGGTAATACCAATGAAACCTAATAATTATTCAAACACTGGCAACAAAAAATATGACAGACTTCAATACAATAAGACAATATAATTTTCCTACCACCATCCGTTTTGGTGCTGGTGCAATAAAAGAATTACCTGGTCACCTGGCAGCGAATGGATTGAGCAAACCTTTACTGGTAACAGATCCGGTAGTTAGTGGCCTGGATTTTTTTACAGCAATAAAAAATAGCCTTGCTGCCAGATCAATTTCAGCAGAAGTATTTTCCGACATTCATAAAAACCCGGTGAAGAGTGATGTGTTGAAAGGCGGCAATCTGTTTGAGGAAACGGACAGGGACTGCATTATTGGTATTGGAGGCGGTGCTGCGATGGATGTGGCAAGGGCCATTGCATTAAGGATAAACCATCACCGTGATTTATTTGATTATGATGATTTGATTGGCGGCGATCAGTTTATTACAGAGCCGGTACCTTATTTTGTTACCGTACCAACTACCAGTGGCACTGGCAGCGAAGTGGGCAGAAGTGCCATCATATCTGAAGATGACACCCATCGAAAAAGAATTTTATTTGCGCCGAAACTATTGGCAAAGATTGTGTTTGCAGATCCGATGCTGACGATGGAACTGCCTGCATTTGTAACAGCAGCCACCGGCATGGATGCTTTAACGCATAACATGGAAGCCTTTATAGCAAAGGGTTTTCACCCAATGGCAGAAGGTATTTCTTTGGAAGGAATCCGTTTGATCAATGAATCAATTGTTGCTGCTGCCAATAAACCTGACCTTGAAAGCAGAAGTAAAATGATGATTGCTTCATTGATGGGAGCAGTGGCTTTTCAAAAAGGATTGGGTGTGGTGCATTCATTGGCACATCCGTTATCTTCTTTGTTGGATACCCATCATGGATTAGCCAATGCAGTGAACCTTCCTTATGGAATGCGGTTCAATGCACCGGGACTGGAAGAGCAATTCAGGCGAATAGCAAGCGCAATGGAATTGACAAATGAAACCGGAGACGCTGTGGTAAATCACTTGTTTGAATTGAATAAACAATTGGGCTTACCAACAAAGCTGAGTGATATCGGCGTAAAGGCAGAACATATAGAAACCTTGTCTGACCTGGCCTTTGCAGACTTCTGCCATCCGAATAATCCCAAGCCGGTAACAAAGGAAAATTTTAAACAACTTTATTTAGAAGCGTTATAACATGCAGCAGAAAATAAAAATTGGCATAACCGATTGTAAGAAATACCACAATTATGAAAAATGGTTTTTAGATGCATCCGAGGGAGTGGAAGTGATTCATTTAAGTTATCATCAAAACAATTTGGATGATGTGGAGCAATGCGACGGCATCGTATTGAGTGGGGGAGAAGATGTGCATCCGGAAAGATACCAACGCCCTGACTTGGTGCAGCATTTAAATGAAGCAAACATCAACCCAACACGGGATGCATTTGAATGGCAGGTGATTGAAAAAGGCTTTGCATTAAAGAAACCATTTCTAGGTATCTGTCGTGGGCTGCAGCTTATGAATGTATACCTTGGTGGCAGCCTGATACATGATATACCTTCGGTTAAAAACCACCATGGGCAAGGCTCAAAAGAAAATATTGATGGCAGGCATCCTGTTCATGTAAATAAAGATTCCTTGCTTTATGAAATCACGAAAAATATTTCAGGAGAGATTAATTCGGCTCATCACCAGTCGGTAGAAAAATATGCAGATGGGCTTACTGTTACTGCAACCTCTGATACAGATATTGCGGAAGCCATGGAGTGGGCATCGCCAGAAAACAAACCCTGGTTATTGCTGGTACAGTGGCACCCGGAACGCATGCCTGACCAGGAAAATCCTTTTGCATCCGGCATACGAACTGCTTTTCTTAGTCAAATAACTGAATTGAAATAATTATGCAAATTATCAATCCTGCAACAGAAGAAATCATCAGCATTGCTGAAGAAGACACCGCCGAATCTGTCCAAAAAAAATATGGATTGCTGAAAGAAGGTCAGCGGCTATGGGCTGCCGTTAGTGTAGCGGAAAGAATTGCAGCCATCACAAAATTTTATGAGCTGCTAAGCGAAGAGAAAAATGAATTGGCGAATATACTGACCAGTGAAATGGGTAAACCTCTGCAGCAATCCTACAACGAACTGAATGGAGCCAGGAACCGGGTCAAATATTTTATTGACAATGCGGCTAAATATTTAACAGAAGAATGGATCACTGCTGAAGGAGGCACCAAAGAAAAAATTGTGTACGAACCATTGGGCGTTATTGCCAATATCTCTGCCTGGAATTATCCTTACCTGGTTGGGGTAAATGTTTTTATTCCTGCATTGCTTGGCGGTAATGCTGTTTTGTACAAGCCTTCCGAGTACACAACATTAACTGGGTTACTGATTCAAAAATTATTGTACAAAGCTGGTATCCCTGAAAATTGTTTTCAGGCAATCATTGGCAAAGGTAGTGTGGGTGAGCATTTGCTGCAATTACCATTGAATGGATATTTTTTTACCGGCAGTTACAGAACAGGTAAATACATTGCGGAAACTGTTGCACATAAATTAGTTCCTTGCCAGTTAGAGCTGGGCGGTAAAGACCCTTTGTATGTGATGGATGATGTGGAAGATATCAATAAAATTGCTGCTGATGTGCTGGAAGGTGTGGTGTATAATAACGGACAAAGCTGCTGTGCAGTAGAAAGAGTGTATGTGCAGGAAAAAATATTCGATGCTTTTGTGTCGGCTTATTCAGAACAATGTAAAAAACTAACGGTTGGTAATCCTTTGGAAAAAGGCATAGACATTGGCCCACTCAGCCGGAAAGAACAGCAAACATTTTTATTGACACAAATAAAAGATGCTACTGATAAAGGCGCTGCTGTTATTTGCGGCGGAAAGGCCGTTGATTCAAAAGGTTATTTTATTGAACCAACTCTTTTGATAAATGTAAACCACAGCATGCAGTTGATGAAAGAAGAATCCTTTGGTCCTGTGGTTGGTATTCAGAAAGTGAAAGATGATGCAGAAGCCATTGCTTTGATGCAGGATACAGAGTATGGACTTACTGCTGCAGTATATTCTAAAAGTTATGAAAGAGCCGAAGCCGTCATGCAGCAAATGAATACCGGTACCGTGTATTGGAATTGCTGCGACCGGGTAAGTGCAAGCCTACCCTGGTGTGGCAGGAAACATTCCGGGCTTGGTACCACACTTTCTTACCAAGGCATACGGGCATTTGTACAGCCAAAAGCTTATCATATCAGGGGATAAAAATCTGTCACAATAATTATTCTGCAACACTTATCACTGTTGACAGGGTATGACTTTTACCAGGAGACAGTTCTATCATATCAATGCCGGGATAAGCATTGGCAGGTTCTGCACACACAAATGTTTTATATCCATCCGGAGTGATATCTGCAATGGTTTTGGTTACGGCTTCTCCGGGGTTCCACAGTACTGTAACTTTACTGCCGTTTTTTGCTACATTAATTTTTCTATTGTATCCTGCATCATTGATAATGCAATGCCCGGTATAGTTTACATAACGGCGGTTAGTTTCTTTATCGAATTGTAGATTGGTTGCTTCCTGTGTTTTTAAATCCATTTCAAAGCCGTCGTAGTAAGTTGCTTTGTGTAAGCCTTCAATGTAAATGGCAGAGATATCACTGATATTAAAATAAGTGTGGAGGGCATCTGAATATTCAAACAATTCATTCCCGGTATTGGTGACGGTTAGTTTTACTTCCAGCATTTTGCCAATATTAAAATCGATGGCTGCATTAAATTTATAAGGCCACAAGTCCATAGATGCAGCAGTCTCTTTCAAAGAAAGTGAAACCAGCGTTGATCCGTCTTCATTTGATTTTATATCATTCACCTGCCATTCCTGCAACCGGGAAAATTCGTGCTGTGGCTTAGTTCTGTCAGCAGGGTGTGGACCAAACCAAGGAAAACAAATTGGTATACCGCCCCTGATTGCCTTGCCATTTTCAAACAATGATTGTTCACTCATCCACATAATATCTTTTTGTCCATCGGGGATATAGTTCAGAAGATGAGCACCATGCAACGCAATATTTGCAGTGGTATATTTGTTAGTGACAGCAATTGTTGTTAGCCCTTTATTGCCGGAATAAAAATTGGCAGTATCAGCAATACCAAATTTTTCGTTTAAGGTTTCAACAGTCATGGTAAGCATAAAATCAGGTTAGCAAATATCTGTGCCTTTCAAAGATGCAACTTTGTTTTCAGGCGCTATTATTTTATTCACAATTTATGCAAACAATTTCCCAGTTAACAAATGACTAACAAACTAACCCTATAATTATTTTAACTTGTATGAAAATTTAAAAATACTATTATGAAAAAATTATTGATTGCCGCATTTTTTATGTTTGGCTTTGCCGGACTTGCCTCTGCACAGGCTGTTAAGAAATCAGCACCAGCTAAAGTAGTTAAGATGGAAAAAGCTAAACCTGCTGCCGCTCCGGTAGCTGATGCCGCCGGACCCAAAAAAGCAGATGGTACATTAGACAAACGTTTTAAAGCAAACAAGGGAGCTAAGACCGAAGCTACTGGCCCAATGAAAGCTGATGGTACACCTGATAAGCGTTACAAAGCAAACAAAAGCAAAAAGAAAGCAGAATAAAAAAGTTGATACTTGCTCAAATGCCCCATGTAAAAATGGGGCATTTGTATTTTGGCAAAGTCTCTAATAAGCAAAGTGTTTTGAATGCAGCACCCAACTGTTCTGTTATGTCACCGGCAATCATGGCTTCGATTGAAAATTTTTCTGCTGCCAAATCTCCTGCCAAGCCGTGTAGATAAACTCCCATCAGGCAGGCTTCTTTTTGTGTATAACCCTGTGCCAGTAAGGCTGTGATGATTCCTGTCAATACATCCCCACTGCCTCCGGTAGCCATGCCGCTGTTGCCTGTTGTATTAAAATAAGCTTCCCCATCGGGGCAGGCTACAAGACTGTGGTGGCCTTTTAAAATAATGTAACAATTATGCAGAGCCGCTTTTTTCATTGCCAGTTGTATCCTTTCAAAACTGTTACTGGTTCTTCCAAACAGTTTTTCAAATTCACCATTGTGTGGTGTAAGTATAGCTTGGTTGTTTTGTCTTTTCAAAAGCAAATCAATATTGGCAATCAGTAAATGCAAAGCTGACGCATCAATTACCAACGGCCCATTCCAGTTGATAAGAATGTTTTTTAATAAAGCTGCATTCGTCTCCGTCAATGCTAAACCCGGCCCGATACCGATGGCCGTTTTCTTTTTAATGATGGTATCAAAATCATCTTCATCTGAAGTGAGTGTTTCCGGAACAGACATTTGTATTACAGCTGCATTGCTCTTTGTATAAACTGTTGCCAGCCCGGCACCACTTCGCAAGCAGGCTTTGGCACAAAGTACAGCAGCACCCATCATGTTGGCACTGCCTGCATACAGCAACGCATGGCCATAAGAATATTTATGTGTAAACTGTTTCCTTGGTTTGTAAATAGAATGGATCAGTTCTTTATCAAGCGACTGGAATTTACTTTTGGTATTTTGATAAAAGCCCTGATGTAATCCAATATCCAGCAAATGAATTTTGCCGCTGTATTCCTCATTTTCTGCAATCATAAAAGCTAACTTGTACGTTTGAAAACTAAGGGTGTGAGCAGCTTTCACGATTGTGTTGTCTTGCGATGTGCTGTCTGCAAAAAGGCCACTGGGTAAATCAATGCTTATGATTGCTGCTGCTGATGTATTGATATGCTGCACTAATTTTTCAGCCAAACCCTCAAGCGGTTTATTTAATCCAGTACCAAATAATGCATCTACTACAATACACTGTGTTATTATTTCAGGTAAATCATTTTCTGTTGAAATTTCATCTGCAGTATCCGATAAAAGGTTTAACCGGTTCATATTGGTTGAGCAATCTGCTGACAGCTTATCACTCTTTAAAATGTAAACCTTTACTTTCATTTTTGCTTCCTGCAACATTCTTGCAATGGCTAAGCCATCGCCGCCATTGTTGCCATTGCCACAAAAAATGAAAAAGGTTTTACTAAGGTCACATTGTTTTGTGATCCATCTGAAACAGCCTGCTGCAGCCCTTTCCATCAAATCAACAGAAGGGATTGGTTCGTTGATGATGGTATATTGATCCCATTGCCTTATTTGCTCCGCAGAAAATATTTTCATACTTTAAAAATACAAAAAGATTCTCCGGACAAAAAAGGAATTACTTAATCCTGCAAGTGAATGATTAAAAAGTGTACCTGGCTGAAAGACCCAAACCAGAAGATTCAAAACGTACGCCGCCGATGAGATTCAGCTCAGGCTTCCAGTCCAGCGTAATGTTTAGTGGAATGTCTTCAAATTTATAATCGAGGCCAATGATACCTGCGCCACCAACATAAGTACTGCTGCTTCGGAAAGCCACATAAGCACCGGCTCCGGCAAACCATTGTAGATTTTTTACAGCATCAATTGGGAAATGAATTTCGTACAGGCCGCAAATGCCAAGACCGTTGTTTAATCCTACAATTCCTTCTACAGCGGCTTTTTCATTTAAAAAATGTTTGATGGTAAGGCCTGCAGTGATGTAGGCAGAATTGGGTCCAAGGCGGATACCTGCTGCGGTTTTATAATCCTGGGCTTTTGATGCCAATGTAATAAAGGTGATAAGGCAGAATAATAATCCGGTTTTTTTCATTGTTACTGTTTTAAATGGGTTGTAAATAATTTTTAAAATTATGATTTGATTTGTTAGTGCTTTTATAATTTGAGTTAAATAAAAATAAAAAATTACAGTAAAACTGCCATGCAGTTGTTTACCTGGATTCCTTTATTCAAACAATTCCAGTTTATTTTTTGGCCTCCGGGCATCCTGCCATTTGAATTTGGTAAGGTACTTTTGATCTTCCGGAATCTGACTTATCGGATACAATGTGCCATCTACATCATTTACAAATTTTATTTTGTTTACAGCTTTGTCAACAAAATAAATATCTATCACATCACCCTTGCAGCGATTCATTCCTGTAAAAGCACTGTCCTCATCCTGCGGATAAAAAACACTTTCTGCCGGCGAGCCTTTCACCCTCATATAATCTAATGCGCCATCTTTAAAATATCCATTCATGGTTCGGCCGCCAATCTGGTTATACATTTGTTTATTGACTTCATTGATGATAATGCCGTTGTTAAAAACATGAATCCTGTCGGCCTTTTTATTTTTGGTGTATAAATTAATGGTGTCGCCTGCTATCTGCGATTTGTTGCTGAACACCAGCGGATCTTTATACAACCGGAAGATGGAATCTGCAGATGAATAAAAAAGGCTGTCGCAAACTGCCTGCAAAGAATCATTGAATATCCTTACATGATGAAATGCCTGGAAATACCGAATGGCCGTATCAGCACTTAAATTGACAGTGGTATCTTTTGCAATTAATACATTGCTGCTGTCGTTTTTGGGATTTGTCATTTTGCCCGGAGCATTGGCTATTGTTGTATGTAACCGCATAATAGTATCTGCTGTGCTAAATGCCGGTTCACTTTTTTTTCCAACTGTATCAACTAATTTTTTTTCAGCAGCACCAACTGAATCTGTGATTGAAATTTTTGCTTTCACACTATCTGGTGTTGTAATATTATTTCCGCTATCATCCACCACCATTACTTTTTTAAGCGTATCTGTTTCAATTAATTTTTTGTTGCCATTTTTATCTTTTTTTATCACGCCGGAAAACAACGTATCTGCTGCAATAAAAGTACTGTCATTCCCATCTCCCTTAAAAATCAATACCGGTTTTCTGGTAGCTAAAAAAGAATTATCATTTCCATTGGTAAAGATTTGGTTGCCCGCAATGGTGTAGCCATTTACACTATCCCTGATAACTGCATTGCCTTCTAATTGTGCGGTATTTGTTTTTTTATCGTAGGCACTAAAATCGGCAACATAGGTACGGGTGCTGTCTTTAAATACAGTACGGTTGCCAAAAAATGCTTTGCCATTTTTAAGGTCATAAGTTCCATTGCTGGTATAAATGTCAGCGCCTTCTTTTGTTTTGATATGCGTTTGTGTAATGAAAGTCACCACCTGTGTTTGGGTATTGTACAGCATACTGTCGGAACGGATGTCGTACTGTGGATCCACTAAGTGAACATTTTTTTTGAAGTACACATCTTTGGTGTCAGCATAATAAACACCTTCTTCACTGGTAAGGATTGTTTTACCATTTACCACCCTGCCGCCTTTTTTATATTTGGCAATATTGGTCTTTAAATCGTACTCCAATTCCTGTGTGTATAAAGTACCTTTTTTATCAGTAAGCCTCACATCTTTTTTAAGATAGGCTATCCTGTCTTGCCCCACATATTTAAGGTATTGTGCGTAAGTGTGAATGCTGTCCTGCTGGTTGATATGCACATTGCCAAAGGCTTCCATCACACTGGTACGTTTATTTACGGCAGCACTGTCGCAGTTGAAAAGCGTGAGTGATTCTTTCATTATCACACTGCCTGCAATGGTTTGAAAGCTGGTGCTGTCATCCACTCTTTTTTCTCTAAGGCTGTTGCCCTGTACTATTTGAATCAGCCGGATTGTATCTGATGATGGGGGCGGAGGAATGATAACCTGACCCATTACAGCCCGGCCTGTAGTAAACAATACGAGAAAGAAAAATAAAAATTTTGAAGTAATGGTTGATCTCAATGAAAACAGTTTTGTGCTGGTGCAATTTCTACTTTTTATCCATCAAAAAAATCACAAAGTTTGATGCAATTTTTTTAATTGGAAACAGGCAAAAATAGCGGACAGCTTTATTTATCCAGGTAAGGTGCATTGACGGTATCAGGCAGCGGCACCATCAACGGACCAGTTTTATCTTTTTTGCCAAACACAGAAATGTTGACATATCTTTTTGGATGAAGCCTTACATCATCCAGCAGCAGGTTTATTTTATTAGAAGTGGCATTCAGATTGTTGTATAATTTGGTGTCATTCATCAGCAGGCCAAGCGATCCTTTATCGCTGTTTGCTTTTGCTACCACAGTTTTTAATTCTGTAAGTGTGCTGTTCAATGTTGTCAATGTTTTCTCCATATCCAGTTTGGCAAACTTTTCAGAAGCCGTCTGTACATTGCCCATTGTTTGGGTCAGCTTATCATTGTTGTTTTTTAAATTACCCGTAAAGGAATTCAAATTTTCCATCGTTTTTGCAATGGAGCCACTTTGTGCATTCAGCATTGTTTGTAAAGAGGCCGATGAAATGGCCAGCGTAGCAGTAGTCCTGTTCAAATTATCCATCATGCCCTTGATGTTATTTTTTGTGTTGGGATCAAATACACTGTTTACCGTTCCCAGCAAAGTGTCCAGTGTTTTTACAGCTTTGGTAACCTGGTACAGTACCGGATCCAATTTTTTCATCGCATCCCCCAGGAAATCAGCAGCAGCAATGGTTTTAATGCTGTCGCCAGTTTTTTTATAGGTTGTGCTGTTGCCCAGTTTTATATCCAGCTGCACATTGCCCAGCAGCGATTTGGTAATGACGGCATAAGCATCTTCAGGAATATTTACATCTTCTTTCATGTTGATGGCAACGGCAATGCGGCGCATGTCTTTACCACCATCGGTGCTGAAAACTGCTCCCACTTCTTTGCCATTGATCACTACCGGGTTGCCTTTGGCCAATCCCTGTATATCTTCAAACATGGCGGTGTAGTGGGTTTTCTTGCCGGTTAAATTAATTCCTTTTAAAAAATTGACACCCAAAATAAGCATTACAATAGCTATTGCCGTAAGAGAACCTACTTTAGTTTCGTTAGAGATCGTCATTTGTAGTAGAGTTGATAATGGTCAAAATTAAGGATTAATTTTTTGGGCTTCATCCAAAATGAAAATGAACCGGGCAATGCCGAAATAAGAAGAATTAAAATAACTGAAATTGCTGTTGATATTTTTTTCTATTGAAAAATTTTAAGTAAATACTTTTTGAGCCGGGCATAGAAGCAATTGGCAGCTTCATTGGCGTCGCACTCTTGTACAGAAAATCAATATTGAGCTTTTATCCACACAACAGGACAAACTAAATCCGCTCCCTATTTTTTTGAAAAAATCACTACGCCATTTTTCTTTGTATCCGATGAAATCCTTACCTCTGTTCGGTTTGCACCTTCCGTCACAATCATCAGGGCAGTATTGGGGGGAATATCGCCTTCGTTTTCTGCATAAATCACCAGTTCATTCTCAGCCCTGGAAGGATCTGTTGTCAGGTTAAAACTGAGTGGTTTCTCTGTCAATTTTTTATTATTCACCAGTAATTTCCCATTGTAATACACAGTAACAATATCGCCGTCAACATCCCCATCGTCGTACAGATCCACTTTAAAAGTTGGTTGTGAGACAGTAATTTTCTTCAACACATTTTTGGTTCTTTGTGTATATTTTTCCACCCCGGCTTCTTCCAGCACTTTTTTTTCTTCTTCTTTTACAGTGCTGGCATTACCGTTAGTTGGTTTCGAACTTTCCAATTGTTCTTTATAACGTTTAACAGCCCTCGCAATACATTCTGCCAGTTCCTGCTGCCCTTTTTCACTGTTCAGGTAGCGTTCATCATCATGATTGGTGATGAAGCCTGTCTCTACTAAAATAGCAGGCATGTTGGTAGCCTGCAAAACCCAAATGCCTTTCTGGCGCTGGAATGTGCCCAGCGCAGGACGCTGAGTATTATCCACTTCTTCATTTACCAGCGAAGCTAATTTGATACTTTTTTGCTGGTAGCGGTCGGCATGTATTTTAGCCATCATCCTGTATTCCGGCGAACTAAAATCAATTTCGTTTAACACACTGTCAGCGCCTGAACCCACCTGGATCTCTTCTTCATTTTTCATTACTGCATCTTCTTTAGCTTTGGTTTTATGCGGCGCAAATATCCACACACTGGTGCCGGAGCGCTGGCTGCCAATTTTATAATATTGATATACGGGAACTACTACTGAATAAGGATGTGGGATTTTTTTCTTCTTTCTTCCTTTGCCGGTGTAGGTATATTTATACCGGGTTTCCACTCTTGTACTGATCTGCCTGCGGCCGGTTTTAAGGTCAACAGCATCTGCATGTATGCATAAAAATAGATCACCTTTATTATCGTTGGCAATATTTGCTTTTTCTGGCGGGCTTTGATAAATATCTGTAGTACGGGTAGGAATAATTTTTACATCCGGCAATTGCTTTTTTAATTCTGCCACCAATTTGAGGCTGATGGCAAGGGTCACATTTTTTTCATACGAATCCAGCCCGCCTTCATATTCGCCACCTGCGCCATAATCTTTTCCACCATGCCCTGCATCCACAATAATTGTTTTAATCGTTTTGGCAGTTTGTGCAGAAACAGTTGTAAATGTAAAAGAGGACAAAAATAAAAGGGGGATACAAAATTTTATTTTGAACATATTAAAAACTGGTTTATCGGGGATTAGTACTTTTATAAGTTTTTATTCACAATTTGTTGCAGGTAATATGATTATTTTTGCTGCAACTGCAAATGAACAATATTTTCAAAGGTAAGGCAAAATATATATCAGCATCCATCGTAACGGTGCTCATAATAGCTGTAACGGTTGGTGCTGCGGATAAATTGTATTTTACGAATCAATTTTACAAAACTTTAACCACTGATACCATCCCTGTTCGGGCAAAACGCAGTGCTGCTCCCCCCAAAAAACAAAAAAATCCAATTAAGGATTTAATAAGAAGGGATACATTTCCGCCAAAAAAAGTGAACGATACTACCATTGTTTTGCAAAAGCAAAAAGTTGATACGTTCAATTTTAAAATTTCAAAAGACAGCCTGGATGCACCGGTTTATTATCATGCAGACGATTCGATGGTGATGGATGTGCCGGCAAAAAAAATCATGTTGTATGGCAAACAGTCCAACACCAAATATCTCGATAACGAACTAACAGCGCCGGGTATCACATTCGACCAGAAAAATAATTTAGTAACTGCCAGTTTTAAAAAAGACAGTGCCGGCAATGTGATTGCATCTCCCACATTTAAGCAGGACGATTTACTGACAGTAAGCGACAGCATCGCCTTTAACATGAAGACGGGAAAAGGGCTTACCAAAGGAACCTATACCCAGCAGGGAGAAATGTATGTGTATGCCAACAGGATCAAAAAAATTGATGCAACCAGTTTTTTTGCTTATAAGGCAAGGATCACTACCTGCAATTTAGATACACCGCATTTTGCTTTTGTAAGTAAAAAAATAAAATTCATCAATAAAAAATTTGCTGTTACCGGCCCGGTACATCCCGAGTTTGAAGGCATCCCGATACCCATCATATTGCCATTTGGCATTTACCCGATGTTCCAGGGCAGGCACTCCGGTTTGATAGCCCCGGCCTTTACTTCCAACGATCAGTATGGCCTTGCATTGGAGGGCTTGGGTTACTACAAAGTGATCAACGACAATTGGGATATAACAGCAAGAGGAACATTTTACAGTTTCGGCGGCTACACCATGCAGGTAGCACCACGATATTACAAACGCTACCATTACCAGGGAAATTTTGTATTGGATTTTCAACATACCAAATTAAATTTTAAAGGCGATCCTGATTACTCAGTAGCTAACACTTACCGGGTACACTGGACACACAGCGCTGACAGCAAAGCAAGGCCAGGTGTTACTTTTGGAGCCAATGTGGATATTACCAGCACCAAGTTCAACAAGTATGTATCCAACAACCCGATCAGAAATTTTAATAATATCCTTACCTCTTCCATCAGTTACAACAAAATATGGAAAGACAAACCTTTCAACATAAACATACTTGCCAATCATCAGCAAAATACTGTTCTTAAAACAATCAGCATCACCCTGCCAAATGTTGGGTTTAATATGAATACGGTTTATCCTTTGAGAAGAAAAGAAGCAGTGGGCACTTTGAAATGGTATGAAAATATTGGTGTGGGATTAAACAGCAATGCACAAAATCAAAGTAATTTTTCTGATGACACAGCAATTGATAAGCGCCCTGTTATCACACAAATAAGAAGCAATCTTTTATGGGGTATCCGGCACAGTATTCCTATCAGTTTATCATTGCCGCCGCTTGGTGCTCTGCAGGTGTCGCCGGGGGTATCTTACACCGAAACATGGTACCAAAAAAAAACAACTTACAGCTGGAACAACACTACAAAAAAATTAGACACTGCAATAAAGAAAGGTTTTTATACTGCAAGGGAAATGTCTTTCAGCCTCGGTGTTTCCACCCGGATATTTGGTATGTATGACTTTGGTAAAAACTCCAAGATAAAAGCTATCCGGCATGAGATACGGCCTTCCATCAGTTTTAGTTATAAGCCTGATATGAACCGCAACAGTTACTACAATACACAAATAGATACCAACAACAAGTATGGCCGCTATTCTTATTATAAAGACAACCTGAATGGTGCTTACGGTGAAGGCAAGTTTGGCGGAATAAGTTTTGGTATTGATAATAATGTTCAGATGAAAGTGAGGGACAAAAAAGATACATCAGAAGGAGCTACTAAAAAAGTTACGCTGATAGACAGGTTGAGCATCAGTGGTGGTTACAACTTTCTGAAAGACTCGATGCAGTTGTCAACATTTACATTGAGTGCCGGCACAAATTTATTTGACAAAATCAATATCACGGCCCAGGGCAATCTAGATCCATACCAGTATGATACATTAGGAAACCCGGTAAACAGGCTGGTATGGAAAGATAAAATATTTACACTGGGCCGTCTTACTAACGCCAGTATTTCCATATCCAGCAATTTCCAGGGCGGTGATAAAACAAAAAATGCACAGAAGAAAAAAGCATTGAGCAATGCAGTAAATCCCTACACCGGTATGCCTTTGACAGAGGAACAGGAAGAGGCTGCCTACATCAGTAATAACCCGGCTGAGTTTACAGATTTCAGTATTCCGTGGTCTTTAAATTTTGCTTACTCACTCCGGTTTAACCAAGTATTCAACACTGTAAAAAAGAAATTCGGCACTACTGTTTATTCTGATATCAGCCTGAACGGCAGCATCCGGCTTACAGAAAAATGGCAGATCGGCTTAACCAGTATTTATAATTTTACTACCAAACAAGTGGGCTTGGTATCGCTGTCTGTTGCAAGGGAAATGCACTGCTGGCAGATGTCTATGAACATCTCTCCCGTGGGCATTCAGAAGTTTTTCAATATCACCATCAGCCCTAAGTCGGCATTGCTGAGGGATATAAAAGTAAACCGCACCAGGTATTTTTATGATTTGTAACGAAGATGATTTCCCCTGAAAAATTTATTCCTTTATTGTCTGGTCTTTGTCAAAATAATTGCTGATGTCGGCCTCTATGTAAGTATTTATTTTTCCCAAATCTAAAACAGTTGTATTGCTTTCTTCATTGCGGTGATACATGGGAACAAATTTTGCACCCATTACTATTTCATTGAGTGTATAAGAAGTACGGGACACCACGGTGTTGCTGAACATATCATCAAAAGCTTTTACAAACACCAGCAACTCTCCATGGATATTGCTGAAATCATCTTTGCTGAATTTGTAAAATGGGCTGTCTTCAGTAATGGGGTGAACCATCGTCCAGCTAAGAGAGAGTGAATTTATTTTACTGTACTCCATGTCCAGGAAGAAAAATTTATTGACCATATTTCCATCTTCTTCCAGCGTAAGCCCCACAGTTAGCTTTGCTTCTACATCCGTAAGATTGTTATTTTTAAAAGGCGCCACCCTCATCATAATTGCCAGCCCTTCTTTAAACGGTGCAAATACTGCATTGTTACTAAACAGTAAATAAGCTTTTGGTTTGCTGAAGCGTCCGTAAAACAAACCAGTGGCAATGGCAAAAGTGAGCAGGCCGATCAGGGCTTCAAAAGATGCAACAGCACTTGTCCATAAACCCGTGGGGTTAATCCTTCCGTAACCAACGGTGGTAAAAGTTTGTGCACTGAAAAAATAAGCTTCGCCAAATTTTCCCATTGGCGAGGCTGCATTCATTCCGCCAAGGTAATCTACGCCAATAATACAATAAATGCAGGCAAATAAAAAGTTGACCGTAATAAAAAAAAGGAATATCACCAGCAGGAATTTAGTATTGCTCATCTGCAGCAAAGTATGAAACCAGCTGATCCTTTTAAAAAATGGTAACCCCGTTTTTTCAACATTGGGCAGCCCGTCTTTATTTATAAAGCGTCCGCCATAAGCCGCATTATTAGTGCCGAAGCCGGTGTTGATCTCTGCTTTAGCCTTTGAATTTATTTTTCTAAGAAATGCCATTGGGTTTAATTTTTTATTTTTTCAGAGCTTAAATTAAAGCTGTTACTTTAAATATATTTAAAGTAAGTAAAGTTTTATAAATTAATTTACAGGTATAGGCGTTTAGGTCGCAACATATTATCTTTGCCTTATGGCAGAACGGGTTAAATTTGTTGGTGTGAACTCAATAACATTCAATCGACAATTTACTGGTGAGGGAGATTGCCTGGCTTATCTTTCCTCTTTGAA
>JANLQY010000189.1:0-34160 GCA_031368105.1 Chitinophagaceae bacterium | reverse complement strand
GAACGGGGATTTGGGTGGATTAGCTTGATTAAAAGGATTTTTTTAATCAAGCCTATTATAATTTATTCAAACTATTTTTTTATTCACAAATCCATTCAATCCTTTTAATCTTTTAAAATCCCCGTTGAGGCAAACTCGGCTGCAATAAAGCTCAACAATGATTTGCAGTAAAAGTGTGCACTTCATTCCTCAGTGTAAACTGTGACAATGAAGATGATTAAAGTTACATAAGCCGGGTACATAAAATTTTACATTTGTATTATTCCCGGCAGATTCCTCCTCCGTCGGAATGACAGCAAAAAAAATCCCCTCCAAAAATTGAAGGGGATGTATATTTTTTCACCCCTTTAGGGGATGGGGGTATTAATAACCTCCCATGCCACCCATATCAGGAGCTCCATGTGCATGTCCTGCATCTTCTTTTGGTTTGTCGGCTACCACACATTCGGTAGTTAACAGCATACCTGCAATAGAAGCAGCATTTTCAAGCGCTACACGGCTCACTTTAGTTGGATCGATAACACCTGCTTTGAAAAGGTTTTCGTACACTTCAGTTCTTGCATTGAAACCGAAATCGCCTTTGCCTTCTTTAATTTTTTGTACCACGATAGAACCGTCGATACCTGCATTAGAAGTTAAGCAACGAAGTGGTTCTTCCAAAGCACGGCGAACAATTGCCATACCGGTTTGCTCATCAGCTATCTGGCCTTTTACTTTTGGTTCCAAAGCTTCAATGGCACGGATGTAAGCTACACCACCGCCCGGTACAATGCCTTCTTCAACAGCGGCACGGGTTGCATGTAATGCATCATCTACCCTGTCTTTCTTTTCTTTCATTTCCATTTCTGTAGCTGCACCGATATATAACACCGCAACACCACCGGCCAACTTAGCCAAGCGTTCCTGCAATTTTTCTTTATCGTAATCAGAAGTTGTATTATCTATTTGAGCTTTTATTTGATTAACACGGGCAAGAATATCTTTCTTTGCACCTTTGCCGCCAACAATAGTTGTATTGTCTTTATCGATGGTAACAGAAGTAGCCTGGCCTAAATAAGTTAAGTCAGCAGCTTCTAATTTATGTCCCAGTTCTTCACTAACAACAGTTCCTGCTGTTAAGATCGAAATGTCAGTCAACATTTCTTTTCTGCGGTCGCCAAAGCCAGGAGCTTTTACAGCAGCCACTTTGATAGTGCCACGCAATTTGTTTACCACCAGTGTTGCCAGTGCTTCACCTTCCAGGTCTTCAGCAATGATCAATAACGGACGGCCACTTTGTGCAACCTTTTCCAGAATGCTCAAAATATCTTTCATTGCAGAAATCTTCTTATCATAAATCAAGATGTAAGGATTCTGCAACTCAGCCTGCATTTTTTCGCTGTTGGTAACAAAGTAGGGGGAAACATAACCACGGTCAAATTGCATACCTTCTACAATATCAACAGTAGTATCGGTTCCTTTGGCTTCTTCAACAGTGATAACGCCTTCTTTACCTACTTTGGCAAAAGCTTCGGCAATTAATTCGCCAATTTTTTCGTCGTTATTAGCAGAGATGGTAGCAACCTGTTTTATTTTTTTGCTGTCGTTGCCAACAGTTTGTGATTGAGCTTTTAAGCTTTCAACAACAATGCTTACAGCTTTGTCGATACCACGTTTCAAATCCATTGGATTTGCACCGGCAGCAACCATTTTCAAACCTTCGCTGATGATTGACTGAGCCAATACAGTAGCAGTGGTAGTACCATCACCTGCAATGTCTGCAGTTTTAGAAGCTACTTCTTTCACCATTTGAGCACCCATGTTTTCGATGGCATCTTCCAGTTCAATTTCTTTTGCAACTGTTACACCATCTTTGGTAACCTGTGGCGCACCAAATTTCTTTTCGATTACCACGTTACGGCCTTTGGGGCCAAGGGTTACTTTTACAGCGTTGGCCAAAGTGTCCACGCCTTTTTTCATTTTATTTCTTGCTTCGATATCGAAGTATATCATTTTTGCCATAATAATTATTGCCCCTATCCCCTAAAGGGGGACTTGACCCTGCAGGGCATTGCAGGTTTTTATTTTTTATAAACTAATAAATTTAAAAGAGCTTGCCATACCCCCCTTTAGGGGATGGGGGCGACTTTAAACAATCGCTAGAATGTCACTTTCCCTCATGATAAGGTACTCAGATCCTTCTACCGTTATTTCTGTTCCGGCGTATTTGCCATACAAAACAGTATCGCCAGCTTTTACAGTTACCGGCTCGTCTTTTTTACCGGGGCCAGCAGCTACAACAACACCACGTTGTGGTTTTTCTTTAGCAGTATCCGGTATGATGATACCACCTGCAGTTTTTTCTTCGGCAGCAGCCGCTTTCACAATTACCCTGTCGTGCAGTGGGGTAATGTTTACTTTTTTTGCCATAATTGTATTGATTTTTTGTTGATTGAATAATGAGCCCAAATGATGGGCATGATAGCCTGACGAATATCGTACCAAACCGGTGAATACGAATTGTTGGCAGTTTATAGCCTGTGATGGCAGTTTATTGCAGTCTGGCTGCGACAATTTTTCATTACGCCTCCTTTTATCAACTGCCAAATATTAATCCCCTAAATTTGCAGCCAAATAAAGCATATTCTTAATGATCAGCAGGAGAAATATCAGGGTAAAAGTGATGCAGGCTTTGTACACACTGGACAGCATAAGCAAGGATGTGACAATAATGGATGCCAACAAATTATTGAGAAAGCAATTGGGTATTACCAGGGAATTGTTTGTGTACCTCATTTACTTTTTAACTGAAGTGGCCCGCTATGCTGAAAAGGATGCTTTGAAAAAAGCAAGTAAACATTTGCCAACGGCGAGTGATCTTACCATCAACACCAAAATTGCCGGCAATGAATTGCTGTGGAAGATACTGGAAGAAGCCAGTTTTAAATTTGCCTGTGCCGAACTGAAACCAGAGCACAGGGCAGATGAGGATTTGCTGAAAAAAACTTACCAGGCATTGATAGAATCGGAAGAATATAAAGATTATATTGGCATACAGGCCAGGAGTAAAAAGGAAGAAAAAGACATACTGGAATTTATTTTTACCAACCTGATGCTGCCGAATGAAAACTTTATCAGCCATGTGGAAGAGCAATTCATCAACTGGGATGATGATGCTGAAATGATGAACCAGCTGATGATAAACTTTTTGCAAAAGCCACACCATTTTAATTTCAATGAAATGGTGAGCAAAGAAAAGATGGACTTTGCCAAAAGCCTGCTGGAAACAGCCATTGAGAAAAGAGAAGTGAGCATGGAACTGCTGAAACCCAAATTAAAAAACTGGGATGCAGACCGGATTGCCACGCTTGATCTGATCATTATTCAATTAGGCATCTGCGAATTTTTATTTTTTGAAACCATTCCCACCAAGGTTACCATCAATGAATACATTGATCTGGCAAAAGAATACAGCACGCCACAAAGCGGACAGTTTATCAATGGTATTTTAGATAACATCCACAAGGAATTAACTGCACAGGGCAAGATTGATAAGAAGAGTTTTAAGAATAGCACTTTGTAAGTTGTAAGTGGTAAGTTATGAGTAGTAAGTTTTAAGTAGATATAGGATTTTTTAATTTTTAATTGATATGAAAAAGTATTTTTTGTTTTTTGTGATGGCAGCAGCGCTTGTTAGCTGCAATACTAAAAAAATGGATCAGGTGGCGGCCGAAGCTGCCAGGCAACAAATAAATGATGCATTAAAAGATTCTACGCAGGTGAAGCTGGTAGACAGTGTCTATAATTTTGGCGCCATTGCCGAAGGAGAAAAAGTGGAACATAATTTCCGGTTTAAAAATATTGGCAGCAAGCCATTGGTGATAACAGCCTCTCAACCATCCTGCGGATGTACGGTGGCGGAAAAGCCTGAAAAGCCAGTGCTGCCGGGAGAAACAGATTTTATAAAAGTAGTGTTTAACAGCAAGGGTAAAGAAGGGCACCAGGAAAAAACAATCATCGTATCATCCAATGCCAAACCGGCTTTTACTACCCTGAGATTGCTGGGAGAAGTAAAAAAATAAGTTTAAAGAAAATCAATTTTTAATAATCAATACAACTCAAAATGCAATTACTAAGTATTTTTTTAATGATGGATCCTTCGGGAAAAGGCAGCAGCAGTTTCTCTTTAATTTTTATGGGACTGATGATCCTGGTGTTCTGGATGTTTATGATCCGTCCGCAGGCAAAAAAAGCCAAGCAGCAAAAAACATTTATCAGCGATTTAAAAAAAGGTGATAAAGTAGTAACCATTGCAGGCATACATGGTACTGTAAATAAAGTAAATGATGATGGCACGCTTTCATTAGAAGTGAGCCCAGGCAGCTATCTCAAAATTGAGAAAAGCACTATCAGCCTGGAAATGAGTGCAGCGTTGAATAAGACGGTGACGGAGACGAAGTAGTGAATAGGCAATAAGTAATAAGTAAAACCCAAAAGTCATTTTTAAAACTGGCTTTTGGGTTTTTTATTTGAGTAAATTTGAGATCGAAAACTTCTTTCAACAATTCAACAATTCAACAATTCAACAATTCAACAATTCAACAATTCAACAATTCAACAATTCAACAACCTTAAACAATTCAACAATTCAACAACTTTAAACTTCTTTAAACATTGTTCTCATGCTCAGAGTAGGTCTCACAGGCGGTATTGGCAGCGGTAAAAGTACTGTGGCTAAAATATTTGAAGTGCTGGGCATACCTGTGTATTATGCAGATGATGCTTCTAAAAAACTGATGAATGATGATGAAGAACTGAAGGAAAAAATAAGAGTTCATTTTGGAAAAGATGCTTACACTAATGGATTGCTGAACCGGGCTTATCTCTCTTCCATCGTTTTTAATAATCCGGAAAAATTAGCGCTGCTCAATTCAATAGTTCATCCTGCCACCATTAAAGATGCTGCAGAATGGATGCAGAAACAAACCACTCCTTATACGATTAAAGAAGCAGCATTAATTTTTGAAAGTGGTTCACAGGAAAATTTAGACAAAGTGATTGGTGTGTTTGCGCCTGCAGCAGTAAGAATAAATCGTGTGATGCAAAGAGATAATGTAACCCGAGAGGAAGTCATCAGCAGAATGAACAAACAGATTAATGAAGAAATTAAAATGCGGCTTTGTGATTATGTTGTTAGCAATGATGAACAGGAATTATTAATACCACAGGTT
This sequence comes from Chitinophagaceae bacterium, assembly GCA_031368105.1. GTDB lineage: Bacteria > Bacteroidota > Bacteroidia > Chitinophagales > Chitinophagaceae > Ferruginibacter. The sequence goes on along the minus strand of JANLQY010000189.1, from coordinate 28,950 downwards.
TTAAAACTGCATGAAATATTATTGCCCTCCATCCCCTAAAGGGGAGTTATTCGAAGACCCTACACTGCTTAAATGAAATAATTAATAAAGCTATTTGATTGAGAAAAAGAAAATTCTACTATCTTTATCGCATAACCAAAACGTACAAATTATATGAGATATTTTATTAAATTAATGGGGGGGGGTAGTGATGCTTGCCCTGTTTTCTTCATGCAAAAAAGATAAAGAAATAATCCTTGAAGGGAAATGGAATTTTGTAAGAAAAGTACAAAAAGCATATTCACAAAACGGCAGCCTTATCTATGAAAACTCTATTGGTGGAAATCCAGGTGATTATTATGAATTTACCAAAGATTCCCCAGGCTTGCCAACAGGCACGGGACTTCTTATTACTTTGGTTAATAACAACCGAGACTCATTTTTGTATGCCCGTTCCGGCGATTCTTTAGCAGTTATTAAATCAATAACAGATCCTCAATTATACATTTTTGACACAAAAATGAACCCGGTAATTACGCTGAAAAAACAAGCGGCTTTTCCATCTGCTGGATCTGGTGCGTATGAAACTACCTACATTAATTTGAGCAAATAATATTTTCTTTTATCAAAGTGATTTCATTTATAATTAAATGAAATCACTTTGATATTTAAGATTTTAATATTGCATGGGGTATTAGCCCCCATCCCCTAAAGGGGGGTAAGGTAAAACCCTGCTATCTTTTTAAGTCTCTATTTTTTGGCGTAGAGAAGTTGAATAACTCCCCTTAAGGGAATGGGGGCTATTTCAATTTCGCCAATGCTTCTTTAATCCTTTCCCAGGCTCTTTCAATATTCGTCATACTGTTGGCAAAAGAAAAACGAACACAGTTTGGTTCTCCAAACGCCTCTCCCATTACAGATGAAACGTGTGCTGTATTAAGTAAGTACATAGAAAAATCTGCAGAGTTGGTGATCTTGTTTTCTCCATCACTTTTGCCATAATAATAACTCACATCCGGGAAAATATAGAATGCACCTTCTGGTTCATAAGTTTTAAATCCAGGAATATCTTTCACCAGTTCAAGCACTCTCGCCCTTCTTCTTGTAAACTCTTCGGTCATTTCCAATGAAGGCCTTAGGTCTGTTGTAAGTGCCACCACTGCTGCTTTCTGTGTAATGGAGCAGGTGGCGCTGGTAAACTGTCCCTGTAATTTTTCGCAGGCTTTTGCAATATCTACATTGGCTGCAATGTAACCAAGGCGCCAGCCTGTCATTGCAAAACCTTTACTTAATCCGTTTATTAAAATGATTCTGTCTTTTAAATCGCTGAACTGTGCAATGCTTTCATGCTTGCCAACAAAATTGATGTACTCATAAATTTCATCCGCAATGATGTAAATGTTTGGATACTTTCTGAATACTTCTGCCAATCCTTCCAGCTCAGCTTTGCTGTACACAGCGCCAGATGGATTGCAGGGAGAAGAGAACATGAATAATTTTGTTTTTGGCGTGATGGCCGCTTCTAACTGAGCAGGCGTAATTTTAAATCCACTTTCCAATGGCGCATGAATTTCCACCACTTTCGCTCTTGCAATTTTTACCAACTCAGAATAAGTAACCCAGTAAGGCGTAGGGATGATAACTTCATCTCCATCATCTGCAATGGCCAGAATGGTATTGGCCAAACTTTGTTTAGCGCCGGTAGATGTTACAATATTTTCGGGTTTATAATCGAGGTTATTATCTCTTTTCAATTTGGTGCAAACAGCTTCTCTTAAATCAGCAAAACCTGGCACAGGTGTATAATGGCTCCAGTTGTCATTGATGGCTTTGATGGCAGCGTCTTTAATATGTTGAGGTGTATCAAAGTCTGGTTCGCCCAGGCTGAGGTCAATTACATCCACACCTTTAGCACGGAGTTCACGGCCAAGCTTGGCCATTTTTAAAGTTTCCGGTTCGGCAAAACGGTCTAAGAGAGAGGATAATTGCATGTTTTTAAATTTGAGTGGCGAAATTAATCGAAAAGTAAATATTATGAGCTCATTATTAAATAAAAAATCTTTTTTTATAAATAATATTCACCGCAAAGATTATTTCATTGAAAAAAATCCAATGACAGCCAATGCAAGCGGCTTATTTACAGTACCAGTTTTAATCCAAATCATACTAATTGAAAATATATTATTTCTTTTTTAAAATAAGTGAGTATGATTTTACATATCCCGTGTCTTGTCAACAGCCTTGCTATAAATCACCCATCTGCGATATTGCCATTTACTGCTATTAAGGAGAGGTTGTAATTGTAAGCGCTGACTGCATTTAATTTTTTACAACTTAAATTTTTAAAGATGAGAAAACTCTATCTTTTACTTCTGGCACTGTTAGTTGCCCTTATTTCTTTTGGGCAAAGTGCCCCTGTATTACCATTGGATTTTGAATCGGCAACAATTAATTATACGTTCACCGATTTTGGGGGTGGTACAGTTACAAAAATTGCCAATACCCAAATCAATGGCATAAATACTAGTGCTAATGTGGGTAAAATGATCAAAAGCGCCGACCAGGTTTATGGAGGTTCTTTTATTTCTCTTGCAGCACCAATTGATTTTTCAGTAAACAAAACCTTTAAAGTAAAAGTGTTTATGCCAAGAGTTGGGGCAAAGCTTTTATTAAAAGTAGAAAACCAAACTAATGGCGGAATTAGTTTTGAGAAAGAAGCAACCGGCACTGTTGCCAATGCATGGGAAGAGTTGACTTTTGATTACAGCACCATCAACAGCAGTAACCAATACCAGAAATTGGTATTGATTTTTGATCTGGGTACAATGGGTGATGGCTCTGCAAACTTTACTTACTTGTTTGATGATATACGATTAACAAGTTCTGGTACACCGCCACCCAGTGGAACACAAATGAACCTACCGGTTACTTTTGATACAGCAACCGTAAATTATGGCCTGGTAGGATTTGGTGGTGCAGAAGCTTCTACCATTGCAACAGACCCTACTCTATCAACAAACAAAGTTGGTAAAGTAATAAAATCGGCAACAGCAGAACTTTGGGCCGGCACTACTATAACTGCTGTTACAGGCGGTATTCAAACTGGCTTCAGCAGCAGAATTCCTTTTACTGCAGCAGATAAAAAAATGACGGTGAGAGTATGGTCGCCCAATGCAGGAATAAAAGTGCGTTTGAAAGTGGAAGACTTTATGGACGTAACTAAATCGGTAGAAACAGAAGCAACAACCACTACAGCAAGTGCATGGGAAACACTCACCTTTGATTTTGCCAACCAGGCCACAGGAACCGCAGCATTAAACCTTGCATTTAATTATAACAAAGCTTCCATCTTTTTCAACTTTGGTGTTACAGGTGCTGTGGCTGGAGAAAAGACTTATTATTTTGATGATGTAAAATTTGATGCTTCAGTTACACCGCCATCTCAACCTATGTTGCCGCTGGATTTTGAATCGGCAACAATCAATTATACGTTCACAGATTTTGGTGGTGGTGCAGTAACTAAAATTGCCAATACCCAAATCAATGGCATTAATACAAGTGCCAATGTTGGAAAGATGATAAAAGGCGCTGGCGAAGTATATGGCGGGTCTTTTATTTCATTGGCAGCGCCAATTGATTTTTCTACCAACAAAATTTTTAAGGTAAAAGTATTTATGCCAAGAGTTGGTGCAAAGCTTTTATTAAAAGTAGAAAACCAAACTGACGGTGGAATCAATTTTGAGAAAGAAGCAACCGGCACAGTTGCCAACGCATGGGAAGAATTGACTTTTGATTACAGCACCATTAACAGCAGCAATCAATATCAGAAATTGGTTTTGATTTTTGATCTAGGAACTGCAGGTGATGGTTCTGCTAACTTTACTTATTTGTTTGATGATGTAAGGTTAACATCTTCGGTAATACCCCCAACTCAACCTGTATTGCCACTTGATTTTGAATCCGCTTCTATCGACTATACATTCACCCCCTTTGGTGGTGGTGCAGTAACTAAAATTGCCAATACCCAAATCAATGGCATTAATACAAGTGCCAATGTGGGCAAAATGATAAAAGGCGCTGGCGAAGTTTATGGCGGATCCTTTATATCCCTGGCAAGCCCTATTGATTTTTCAACTAATAAAACTTTCAAGGTTAAAGTATTTATGCCAAGAGTTGGTGCAAAGCTTTTATTAAAAGTAGAAAATCAAACCGATGGCGGAATCAATTTTGAGAAAGAAGCAACCGGCACTATTGCCAATGCATGGGAAGAATTGACTTTTGATTACAGTACTATCAACAGCAGCAACCAATACCAGAAATTGGTATTCATTTTTGATTTGGGAACCGCAGGTGATGGCTCTGCAAACTTTACTTATTTGTTTGATGATGTAAGACTAACAAGCTCTGTTACCCCAGTTGACCCTAATCAAATGAATCTGCCGGTAACTTTTGATGTAAGCACAGTAAATTATGGCTTGGTAGGTTTTGGCGGTGCAGAGGTTTCTACCATTGAAACAGACCCTACGCCGTCAGCAAATAAAGTAGCCAAAGTAATAAAATCAGCAACCGCAGAGTTGTGGGCTGGCACAACTGTTACTGCTGTTACAAGCGGTGTTCAAACTGGCTTCAGCAGCAGGGTTCCTTTTACTGCAACAGATAAAAAAATGACGGTGAGAGTATGGTCGCCTGATGCAGGAATAAAAGTGCGTTTGAAAGTAGAAGACTTTATGGATGCAACTAAATCGGTAGAAACAGAAGCCACTACCACAGTTGCAAACGCATGGGAAACACTCACCTTTGATTTTGCCAACCAGGCTACAGGAACAGCCGCATTAAACCTTGCATTCAATTATAACAAAGCTTCTATCTTTTTCAACTTTGGTGTTACAGGCGCTGTGGCTGGAGCAAAGACTTATTATTTTGATGATATGAAATTTGTAAACGGAACGTTACCTGTTAAAATCACATCATTCAATGCAGCCATTGCCGGCAACAATGGAATCGTAAAATGGAAAACCGAAGCAGAAATAAACAATGACCATTACGAAATAGAAAGAAGCAATGATGGTATTCATTTTACAACAAGAGGCAGGGTAAATGGCAATGGCACTTCATCCATCAGCCACTCTTACGACTTTACAGACAGGTTAACTCCCGGCTCTCCCATTGTTTATTATCGCTTAAAGATTGTTGATATTGATGGACGTTTTAGTTATTCTGCAATCGTGGCATTAAGAATAAACGGTACATTGGTTGGTAATTTTAATGCTTACCCCAATCCATTTGTTTCAGATATTAAAGTTGCAATTGTAAGCCAGCAAGCTGCTATTGCAGAGTTCAGGATTATATCTCTTGATGGAAAAGAATTATTGAGCCGCAAAATGGCTGTGCAGCAGGGAGATAATATTATTGTGCTGAAAGATTTCGGCATTCTGCCAAAAGGAAATTATGTTTTAGAAGTTTCTACTCCTTCGGGAACAGTTACAAAAAAACTGGTAAGAAACTAATACTTGAATCGCTGAGCAAAACGATGGGCTGCCTGAAAAGGCAGCCTTTTTTTATGCTTACTATCTTAGTCTCTCCATATTTCTATAACTCTCACAACAAATAAACTTTAATCAGCAAATTCTTGTTATTGTTGCATTATGCTGGTAACACTCACTATCATTCGCTATCCAAAAGCTTTTGTTCCATTTGCCTTATTGGCAATGGCCATTCATCGTTTGCCATTGTGGTTGAATAAAAATATTACTTTTTATAAACTATTGGGCTGTGGAAAAAACGGAACCTTTGATAAACACCCCGACTGGCAGCAATGGGGGATACTAACTGTAACCAATGCTGCACTTATTAATGACACCAGCCCTGAAAAATTAATGAAAGTATTATATGGATCATTTATTTCAGCATGGATCAGCTTATTCAAATGTGAGACCTGTACTTTTTTTTTACAACCTATAGAAGGCCATGGTAAATGGGATGGAAAAGAACCTTTTGGAAATTTACCAAAGCAAACAGAATATGATGGTTTTATTGCCATTTTAACAAGAGCCACTATTCGCCTCTCAAAGCTTTCTGCCTTCTGGAAAAATGTGGACAGCGTGGCTGTACAAATGAGTGAAGCAAAGGGTTTCATCACTTCTATCGGTGTTGGCGAAATGCCTTATATCAAGCAGGCCACTTTCAGCATCTGGCAAAATAAGGAGAGCATGAAAAACTTTGCCTACCAGATGGCTGAGCATACGGAAGTAATAAAAAAAACGAGGAAAGAAAACTGGTACAGTGAAGATATGTTTGTGCGGTTCCGCCCATTAAAAGTAACAGGTTCTATTAAGGGAGTTAATCCTTTGGAGGGAATGTTTTAGCTTTGCGGTTAAACGATTCATGCTTTCATCGCCTTGCACTTTACAGAGTTCACTAAACTGCTTACTAACCACTACTCTGTTATGCTGCGGTATTAAATACTTTTATGAAGAATATCAAACTGATTGAAGTGCCAAGCGAAATTGGTGCAGGCACAAGAGGTGCAAGCCTTGGTGTAGATGCAATAAAAATTGCAGCACTGGATTTTATGAGTAACTTCTTTGTTCACTTTCCTTCTGAAAAAATTGAAGTGGAAAATAAACTGTTGTTTGAACCCATCCAGTCGCCCTATGCCAAACGCATACACGGTATTATTACCATGTATGAGCGGGTGAGTAAGGCGGTTAGTGAATCTATGAAAGCTCATTTTTTCCCGGTGGTGTTAAGTGGTGATCATTCAACCGCCGGAGGTACTATTGCAGGCATTAAAATTGCCAAGCCTAAAAGCAAACTCGGTGTAATCTGGATAGATGCACATTCTGACCTTCACACGCCTTACACCACTCCTACCGGCAATATGCATGGCATGTGCCTGGCCTCTGCTATTGGTGAAGACAATGAAGAATGCAAAGTGCATGACCTAGATGAAAAAACACAAAAACAGTGGGATCAATTGAAAAACATAGGCAAGATATTTCCGAAAGTGTTACCTGAAGATATTGTGTTTATATCCCTCAGGGATTACGAAGCGGAAGAAAAAGCATTAATAGAAAAATATGGTATAAAAATAATTACCACCAATGAAGTGCGGCGCAATGGAGCAGAAAGTGTAAGTAAAAAAGTATTGCGTTACCTGTCAGACTGTACTGATCTTTATGTAAGTTTTGATGTGGACAGTCTCGACTCTACTATTTCAAAAGGTACTGGCACACCGGTAAGCAATGGCCTCAAAGAAAGAGAAGCTGAAGATTTAATCAGTAAATTTATGCAAAACAGAAAAGTATGCTGTTTTGAAATTACAGAAGTAAACCCAACACTCGACAAAGAAAACCTGATGGCAGAAATTGCGTTTAATATTTTGCAGCGGAGTGTGAATGTGCTGATGATGAATTAGTGAATTGTCAATGGTTGTGAATGGTTGTGAATGGTCAATGTGAAAATATTTGGGCTGAATTTTGAGCTTAACAGTAAAGTTTTTAAAATAAATTTTTTTTAGAACCCCGTCATTTGTTTTTGACGCATTCCAGCCAGTGACGGATCGTATTCAATTGCCTTATCGCACATGGCCTGCCCTTTATCTTTCTGCCCCATTTTTTGAAAACATAAACCAGCCTGGAACAAAGCTTTGCCATCCTTCATATCCATCTCCATTAATTTCTGGCAATAGCCCAATGATTTATCATATAGTTTGCCTTTGTACAATGCTTCAGCCATATCCCTTATCATTTCTTTGTTGCCTGGTTTTTTTTCTAATAACGTCAATAACATTTTTTCTCCCTGCTCCTGCTGGCCCGAAAACATATAAGCATAAGCCAGGTTTTCCTGAAAATCGCTTTTTTGCGGATAACCTTTTTCTGCAGCTTTATTAAAAAGCACTACTGCATTTTTAAAATCTTCCTGGCTGTAATACAAGAGTCCCAATTCGTACATCCACACATTTTTTTCTCCGTCTAATAAAACAGCCTTGTTGTAATAAGGAACTGCATTTCTATAATCTTCCATATCCAGGTAGCTCCTTGCTAAAGTATAAGTGGCTTCAGCATCGGTTGAATTCTTTGCTAAATAACTCATCAAGCCTTTTACCGCATTTCCATAATCTTCTTCCTGATAACTGCACATGGCTTTTATTTTTTCTGCATTTGAGCAGCCACTGCATTTACCAGCCATTTCTTTTGCCCTTGCAAACTGCCGGTAATTGTAATACAAATCCATCATTTCTTTTATCGCAGCACTGTTGGAAGGTTCCAATTCTAGTACTTTAGTAAAATGCATCATGGCCTGATCAGTCTTACGCATTTCTAAATTTACATATCCGTTTTCCAGATATGCCTGTTTGTATTTGGGATTAAACTGTATGGCTTTATCCAAAAATTTAGAAGCCTGGAGAAAATGGTTATTAGTTTTCTCTTCAATTCCTTTTTGAAAATAAATTTCTGAACTGTCCGTTTTTTGTGCAAAAACTTGACTGAACGCCATTATGCCAATGGCCAGCATGGGGAGGGGGTTACGCATGGTACGGATTTATTTGCAATTATTATTCCAACTTTGAGAAACTATCGAAATATTACTGCTGATAACGCAGGAAGATGGCAATTTATTTCGTAGAGCCCTGCATTTTTATCCACCAAAGTTACCTCCGGGCTTGGGTTATAAACATTTCCTGTACCATGAAAATCAATGCTGTCGCTATTAAAAATTTCTGTCCATGCAGATTTTCCATGTACTTTTATTTTCCAATCCATTCGTACCACAGGAGTCGCATTAAGGACGATGAGCAGATCATCTTTTTCATTTTTACCCTTCCGCATATACACCATCACGCCTTCTGCCCGGTGGTTCAGGTCTATCCATTCAAAGCCACCTACTTCAAATTGTGTTTCATACAATGCAGGCTGCGACTTATATAAATTATTTAATGCCTTTACACATTCCTGCATTTTTTTATGTGGGTCAAACGCTAAAAGCTCCCAGCTTAATTCGCTTTTATAATTCCATTCTGTTGTTTGTCCAAATTCATTACCCATAAACAGCAGCTTGCCTCCGGGATGTGTAAACATATAAGAATATAACAAGCGCAGGTTAGCAAATTTTTGCCATTCGTCACCCGGCATTTTATAAATCATCGGGCTTTTGCCATGTACAATTTCATCGTGGCTGAGGGGCAGCATAAAGTTTTCATCATAGAAATACATCATGCTGAAAGTAAATTTGTTTTGATGGTATTCTCTGAAGATCGGGTCGAACTTAAAATAATCCAATGTGTCATGCATCCAGCCCATCATCCATTTCATGCCAAAGCCAAGGCCTCCTTCAAAAGTGGGGCGGCTTACTTTTGGCCAGTCGGTTGATTCTTCGGCAATGGTTTGCACATCGGGGAAATCACGGTAAATAGTTTCATTCAATTCTTTCACAAAAGCAATGGCTTCTAAATTTCCATTACCGCCATATTCATTTAGCTCCCATTGGCCCTCTCCTCTTGAGTAATCTAATTTTAATATAGAACTCACCGCATCCACCCTCATACCATCAATATGAAACTTATCAAACCAAAACCTGGCACTGCTGATTAAAAATGATTTTACTTCTCCCCTGCTGTAATTAAAAATATAACTGTTCCAGTCAGGATGAAAGCCCTTACGCATATCGGCATATTCGTAAGTGTGGGTACCATCAAACATAAATAACCCATGTGCATCATAAGGGAAATGCGAAGGCACCCAATCTAACACCACACCCACACCGGCATTGTGAAAAGCATCCACCATGGCCATAAAATCTTCCGGTGCACCAAACCTTGATGTTGGTGCAAAAAAACCGGTGCCCTGGTATCCCCAGCTTCCATCAAACGGATGTTCCATCACCGGCATAAACTCTACATGTGTAAAGCCCATTTCTTTTACATAAGGCACCAGCCGTTCTGTTATTTGCTGGTAACTATTATACGTTTCTTCATCATTTTTATCAGGCCGCATCCAGCTTGCCAGGTGTACTTCATATACACTCCATGGAGAAGTTAAAGCATTGCTTTTTTTTCTTGTATCCATCCAGTTTTTATCCTGCCATTCATATTGCATGTCCCAGGTGATGGATGCCGTCATGGGGCGCTTTTCCCAAAAATTTGCATACGGGTCTCCTTTATCAACCAAGGCTCCTTTAAAACCTTTTATATGATATTTATATGCTTCTCCTTTTTTAAAATTTGGTATAAATCCTTCCCAGATACCAGAGTTATCCAGTCTTACATACAAAGGGTGGGCATCTTTTGTCCAGTCATTAAAATTTCCAATAACACTAACTTTAGTTGCATTGGGTGCCCACACAGCAAAATAATAACCCGGTGTATCCAGTACTGTTACAGGTTTATTTCCAAATAATTCATACCCGTTGTACAAAGTGCCATTTTGAAAATTTCGTATATCCACTTCTGTAAGCAGCGAATAATTCCAGACAGTTTTTGTGCTGTCAACAAAATTTATCTCTTCGTATTTTTTTTCAGTAGTATCTTCTTTCATAGTCACTTTATTTTTAGATGAATCATTCTTTTTTACACTCTCCTTTTTTTCTATTATCTCCGTTTTGGTTAATGTTGTTGTTTGTATGTCTGTTATATTATTTACCGTTTGCTTTTTTGAAGTTGCCATTGATGTAATTGGTTTGGAGAATGATGCGGTAAAAAACAATCTTTGTTTTAACGTAAATTTAAGGATACTCTTTTTTTAATGAAGAAATATTTCCCCAGATTTACCAAGTCTTTTATAAATCCCCAACCAACTAACTGTACATGAAAAAAATTACCGTATTTTTTCTTCCCTTTTTATTCCTCTTTGTAAGTTACACAAAAGCGCAATCCATTTCAGGGAAAATATTTGACAGCACCAACAGCAAAGCCATACCCAATGCCGTGGTGGCCATTTTAAAACCCGTTGACTCCATTTTATTAAAATTTATCCGTACCAATAAGGAAGGAAATTTTGAGTTGAAGAATGTGCCGCCGGGTAAATATATCCTGATGGTTACCCACCCGGTGTATGCTGATTTTGTAGATGACATTACCACTACTGTTGAAGGGTTACAATTAAACACTGTGAAATTCATTCCTAAAAGCCAACTGCTGCAGGAAGTATTTGTACGAACAGGAGGTGCTATCAAAATAAAAGGTGATACTATTTCTTACACAGCTGACAGTTTTAAAGTAGGTGCTAATGCGAATGTGGAAGAATTACTAAAAAAACTGCCAGGCATACAGGTAGATAAAAATGGCAAGATAACTGCCATGGGGGAACAGGTAAAAAAAGTGTTGGTAGATGGGGAAGAATTTTTTGGTGATGACCCTGGTATGGCAGTAAAAAATTTACGGGCAGATGCAGTGAAAGAGGTACAGGTATTTGATAAAAAAAGTGAACAGGCAGAGTTTATGGGGATTGATGACGGGCAAAAACAAAAGACCATTAATCTTAAACTGAAAGAAGATAAAAAGAAAGGTTATTTTGGAAAGGCAGAAGCTGCTGCAGGGCCAGTGGATAATGCAGACAACCGGTATAACGGCAACCTGATGTTAAATGCGTTTAAGGGTAAACGCAAAATATCTATTTTTTCACTCAACGGCAATACCGGGCAGGATGGTTTGAACTGGCAGGATAATCAAAAATATGGCGGAGAAAATGATAACCTCAGTGTGACGATGGACGAAGATGGAGGAATGAACTGGATGTGGCGTGGAGGCAACAGCGATGAAGAACCTAATGTAAACACAGAAAATGGGTTTATCACCAATAACAATGCAGGGCTACATTATTCAAATAAATGGAACGACAAACATTCGCTGATGATTTCTCCAAAATACAACCGACAGTTGTATAAAAATACAGAGACAAGTTTTACACAAAGGGTTACCGGCAAGGATTCCACACTGAATGATTACAGCAACAAAAAGCAGGACATTAACCGCTATAACTTCAAGAACAATTTTATTTATGATGTAAAGTTTGATTCCAGTAACAGTCTTAAACTTACGCTGAAAGCAAATTTTTATCATACCGATAATGCAGAAAATACAGTAGCCGAAACAAGAGATAACTTCGATACACTGAAAAATACAAGCCTGAATGAACTAAAACAGAAAACTGATAAAAATTCTATTTATGCCAGTCTTATTTTCCGGCATAAATTTAAAAAGGCAAGAAGAACATTTTCACTGAATGCAGAATGGAACTATTTGAATACAGATGGAACAAGTTATTTAAAATCAAACAATACTATTTATGATAATGGGTCTTCTTACAATTTGCTGAAAAACCAGCTTTTTGATTTTAATAAAAACACCAAACAACTTACTTCAAAAGCAACTTATACAGAACCACTGACCAAGCGGTTTGCAATGGAATTGTCTTACGAATTAACCTATTCTGCCGGTGCAAATAACAGGACAACTTTTAATTATTCTCCGGTAAGCGGCAAATATGACCAGGTGGTAGATACACTCAGCAATCATTTTGACCAGGTGATAGTTGTAAATAAACCATCGGCCAGAATCAGTTATAATTATAAAAAATTAAAATTCAATTTTGGCAGCGGATTCGGCATCACCACTTTCGATTTAAAAGACCTAAGCGTTGATAAAACTTACAAAAGAAATTATACCAATGCTTTCCCAGGAGCCTCGTTAAACTACACTTACAAACCAAACCGAAGCCTTAATTTTTCTTACAATGGCAATACCACACAGCCAACATTAAATCAACTGCAGCCATTAAGAAACAGTGATGATAACTTTAACCAGTATCTTGGTAACCCACTCCTGAAGCAATCGTTCACCCATTCGTTTAATATTTCACACAACTCCTACAATTTTATTAAAGACCTGTGGATGCATCAGTCTTTGAATATAAGGAGTACTGTAAATGCCATCAGCAACAGCTTAACAATTATTGCAGACAGTGGTAAAACCATTATAAAACCTGTCAATACGGATGGAAATATTTCAATCAACTTATGGACTGGGTTTGGATTTAAATTGAAAAAATCAGGTATTAATATCAACCTAAATCCCAATTTTAATTATTCAAAATCTGCTGATATTGTAAATGGGAAAACCACTTTTTCAAAAACAGTCAGCACCGGTATGAATCTTTGGTTTTACAAATCAAGGGAGAAAAAATATGATATTTCGATGGGCGACGATTTCAATTATTACAGGAATATAACTACGCTTGACACGAGGGTAAACAGATATTTCACGAATGCAGTTACCACCTACGTAACAGTTTATTATAAAAAAGTTTGGTCCATTGCCACAGACTACAACTTCGTTTCGAGACAAAAAACTGAACAGTTCAGGGATAATCTTACCAACCATATTTGGAATGCACGGGTACAACGTACTTTTAAAAACAATGAATTTACTGTGTATGCCATGATACGGGACATACTGAATCAAAACATTGGAATTGACAGGAGTTACAATGGCCTCAATACATCCGAAATAACCAACCAGCGCCTGAAAAGATACTGGATGATTGGTTTTAGCTGGGATTTTAAAAACAAAAGTGGCAAGCCTGAAACAAAAACTCCAGGCCCTTAAGAGCACAGCTTCAGTACTTAGATATTTACCCCGATTGTATTATTCAAAAGAATTAAAATGAAAAAAGGAATATTATTTTTTGCAATAATTTTTATCTGCAGCAGCAATATACATGCACAGCAATTTATTGACAAAGCAACCATTGAGTTTGAAGTAAAAACCAATGTAAAGAAAACAATGGGCAATGGAATGTGGGCAGATTTACTAAAAGATATGCCTCAATATAAAACCGGGTATTTTAATTTTTCTTTCAGGGGGGGCAAAAGTATTTATAAGTTTGATCGCTGGGCTGATGGGCCAAAAGTTCCAGAGTTCCTGAGAAAAGATGATGAACTCAGTACCTATTTTTTTGATCACAATGTTCAAAAAATGCACCAGCAAAAACTAATCAGAGGCTCTGAATTTTATGTACAGGACAGCATTCCAAAAATTAAATGGCGGCTCACAAATGAAAGCCGTGAAATAGCAGGTTTTAACTGTCGCAAAGCAGTCGGTGTAATTATGGACAGTGTTTATATTTTTGCTTTTTATACCGAAGAAATACTGATACCCGGCGGCCCCTGCAGCATCAGTGGTTTACCGGGAATGATCATGGGACTTACCATTCCGAGATTGTACACTTCCTTTATTGCAACTAAAGTAAAACTGAATGGTGTAGATGAAGCGGAAATAAAACCTGCGGCAGCTAAGAAACCCAGTACCCGTGCTGATTTGCGAAATTTTATATTGGAAAGAATGAAAGAATGGTACAGTGATAATGACGATGAAGATTCTAAAAACTGGCGCTATAATTTTGTTTGGAGTGTATTGCTGTAATTATGCTAAAGACTATTTTTTGTCTTCCATTTTACCAAAAGGACTTTTCATTAATTGCACAAAATCCTCATCTTTTTCATTCGGATAATACCGGTCTAATCCATAACGGATAGCACCCGGTACCAGCTTTTTAAAAGTACCCAGCAACCTGTCCCAAATAGAAAATACAGCTCCGTAATTACTGTCGGTATAAGGCTGCTGCCAGTGATGGTGCACTTTGTGCATGTTGGGTGAAATCAATAAATAACTCAATGCAGTATCCAGCCCTTTGGGCAAGCTGATATTGGCATGGGTAAAGGCTGTGGCAAAAATTAAAATGGTTTGAAAAATCATCACGGCATACATCGGGGCACCGCTTAGGGTGATACCCATAAAAAAGAAAATTCCTCTTAACACACTTTCTACCGGGTGATGGCGAAGGCCTGTGGTAACATCTACATTATTATCTGCATGATGAATAACATGAAAGCGCCAGAGCAAAGGGATTTTATGCTCCGTAATATGCACCAGCCAGCCGCCAAAAAAATCAAGCGTAAGGAAACTAACAAGAAGGGTTAGCCCAATGCCGGCATGCAGCCAGTACACCAGGCCAAACTGCTGGTGCAGGCACCAATCGCTCAATTTTACTATTACAATAGCAAGAAAAGTATGAATGATAAGATGGATAACTGTAAAGCTGAAGTTGACGCCGGCATGACGCAGCTTCGTTTTTTTGTACTGCATCGGCAGCAGTGGAACAGCGCCTTCAATTATCCAGAAGAATAACAAACCGCTTACTAAGAAAGCCATTCGCTGCACTGGATGCTGTTCTAATGTTTGAAAGTAATGTATAAGGCTGGTAAACACAATTAGAGAATTTACTTTAATGATATTTCTGAAATTTTAGGTATCTCTTGGCTATTCAGCAATGGTTTTACTTGCCATCGCCAGCACTTCAATTGCCAACTCTTTTTTTACAGAAGGGAAATTTTCCAGGAATTCATCCAGTGTTTCGCCGGTTTCAATATGATCAAATATGACTGAACAGGAACCCTTGTACCCGTAAATACCGGCGTGCCTCTCATTGTTTCCGGGTCAATATTTATTGCTCCGTATTTCATGCTCGTTCATTTTACTAAAGGTACAATAAATTATTTTTCCAATTCCAACACCACTGTTTTATAACTGCCTAAAGTAAAATCCTTCATGGCAGTTTTTTCTTTGGTAATGATATTGGTGGAAGTGGAAAAGCCTTTTATTCTTTCCGAATAAAAGTTGAAGGAAATTATTTTGTCTGTTTTAGCCGTGTTCATCACCACCATTACGGTTTGTTTGGCATCATAACGAAAGTAAACATACACGCCATCCTGCGGCACAAACTGCATCATCTTTCCGGCAGTTAATGCAGAAGAATTTTTTCTAAAATTTGCCAGTGCATGTACATGGTTCCAGATATCTTTATCCTTTTCTGATCTGCCACCCGCTGCAAATTTATTTACTTTATCTCCTGGCCATCCACCAGGAAAATCCTGCCTTACATAACCATCGCTTGGGCTGGTAAAGCCAGTGGTGGCAAGCTCTGAACTGTAATACAGCTGCGGTATACCACGGCAGGTAAACAGCCAGCTTAAAGATGATTTGTATTTATCTACATTCTCACCCACTACAGAAAAAAATCTTGATACATCATGATTATCTAAAAACAATACATTCCTTGTTGGGTCTTTGTACAAAAAATCCTGGGCCAAGGTAGTGTACAAATTATTAACCCCATCAGTCCAGCCAAAGTCTCTTGTCATGGCATCCTGTATCCCCCATAAGGTTTGAAAATCTGTTGCACCCTGCAGGTTACTTTTTACTGGAATGTTGAGGTTATTCTGCACAGCATAAGCCTGGTTGGGCACACCATGAAACCATGTTTCACCAAAGATGGTGATCTTGGGATATTCATCCGTTAATGCTTTATTGCAACGGTTCATAAACCCCAGGTCATTGTATATATAAGTATCTACACGCCATCCATCAATTCCAAATTCTTCCACTGTCCACAAAGCATGTTGTATTAAATAATTGGCAACAAAAGGATTGTTTTGATTCAGATCCGGCATCTGTTTATTAAACCAGCCATCAACCAATTTCTTCCTGTCTATTGCACTTGCATAAGGATCAAATGCCACCTGGTCTTTGTAGGTAGTGTTGGTAAATGTTGGCCAGTTATTAAGCCAGTCTCTCATTGGCCTATCCAGCACCGTGATGTGGTTTTCATCCACATGATTGTACACTGCATCCTGTATTATTTTCAATCCTTTTTTGTGTGATGCATCAATCAGTTCCTGGTAGGCTTTTTCACCGCCCAGCCTTCTGTCAATTTTATAATGATCGGTAAAGGCATAACCATGTTCGGTTCTTTCAGGTCGGTCATTTTCTAAAACAGGATTCAGCCATAATGTTGTAACCCCAAGTTCCTGTATATAATCCAGGTGATTTTGTATGCCTATTAAATCGCCGCCATGACGGTTGAAAACAGTATCCCTGTTGAGTGATTGATCCCTCATGCCTGCAATGCGGTCATTGGATGGATCGCCATTGCTGAAACGGTCGGGCAAGATAAGATAGATGAAATCCTTTGCCGTTACACCCTGTGCATATTCGATGCCTTTGCCTTTTCTTCTAGCTTTTATTTCAAAAGGGATTTTAAAATTTTTGTTTTTAAAAAGCGTCACTACATTAATAAAAAACTTGCCAGGTTTGGTATTTGTTGCAATAGAAACATCAACAAAGAGGTATCGTTTATTTTCTACCCTGTTTACTTTTTCAACTTTAAGACCAGAATATTTAATTTGAACGGAACATTCATCAGGAAAAATTAAGCCACTGTCTGCATGAAGCATCAGTTGCACTTTGTTCCATTTCATTCCTGCCCACCAGTTAGTCGGATAACATTTTGCATTTATCTGTGCACTTGTTGAAAAGCAAATGCAATATTGCAGCAATAAAAAAACAACAATATTTTTTTTAAAATTTTTTTTCATCATTTTTCATCATTTTCTTTTACAAACAAATAACAGATTATTCCAGCTATGATCATCAGCCCACCACCAATCTGTACGGCCAGCAAACGGTCATTGTGCAATACATTTTTCATGATCCACCCAAAACCAAGACTGGCCATGATTTCGGGCAATACAATAAAGAAATTGAAGATGCCCATGTACACACCAATTTTACCTGCAGGCAACACACCACCGAGCATGGCATAAGGCATAGAAAGAATACTTGCCCATGCAATACCAACACCCGTCATACAACCAAACAGCATATATTTATTTTCTACGAAAGCTACACTGATCAGTCCGATGGCTCCACAAAAAAGACAAAGTGAATGCGTCAGTTTTCGTCCTAATTTTCCGGCAATAAAAGGCAATACAAAAGCAAATAAAAAAGTGATGATGTTGTAATAAGCCAATGTAAGTCCGCCAAAATTGGTGCCCTGTCCATACAATGGATCTGTTTCACTAGTTGCATGAAAAATATTTCTTGCAACGGCTGTATTATAATAGAACCACATTAAAAATAATCCCGGCCAGGTAAAAAACTGTACCAGCGATAATACCTTCATGCGTTGGGGCATATTTTTAATGGCACCAGTAATTTCTCTAAAGCCACCACCAAAACCTTTATTGGATTCTTCCACTTTTTCTTTAAAGGAAATATCTTCAGGCGGATATTCTTTTGATGTTAGTACAGTGTACAATACCGATGCAAGAAAGAAGAAGGCTCCAATGTAAAAACTCCATTTCACATTATCCGGAATAATGCCACTGGCAGCGGTTTCGCTTTGATGAAAAAGGTTGGTCATCATCCAGGGCAATGCAGAAGCGATACAGCCGCCAAGGCCAATCATCAGGCTTTGCATTACAAAACCCTGGGTCATTTGTTTTTCATTTAATTTATCCGCTACAAATGCCCTGAAAGGTTCCATTGCTACGTTACCAAAAACATCCATTACCCAAAGCAAACCGGCAGCTACCCACAATACAGGGCTATGCGGCATAAAGATCAAAGCAATAGAACTCATGATAGCACCCACTAAAAAATAAGGCCGCCTTCTGCCGTAAACTGGATGCCAGGTACGGTCGCTCATGTAACCAATTACAGGCTGCACCAGCAAACCGGTTAACGGAGCTGCAAGAAATAATAAAGGTATTTTATCAGCATTGGCATGCAGGTGTTCATAAATAGGTCCCATGTTGGCACGCTGCAGATCCCATCCAAACTGGATCCCAAAAAAGCCCACACTCATGTTGATAATTTGTACAAGACTTAGTTTGGGCTTAGTAGCCATCGTTGATTCTGACATAGCAATCGTTTTAAATTTCTAAAATTTCGTGTACAAAATACACATTTATAAAATATCATAAAAAAACATCCGTTAATAAGGATGTTCTTCGAAAAATTAAATTACAAATCCATCTGGTATGATGCAGCCTTTTTTCAGCACCACAATACCATCTTTGATGGCATACAATGAATGATCTGAGTTGGCTAAATGATCGCCGCCGTTAATGCGTACATCATTTCCAATGCGGCAGTTTTTATCTACAATGGTATTGCGGATATAACACCTGTCGCCGATACCAATTTTTGGTACGCCTTTGCTGGTATTGTTTTCCAGCTCAAGCAATGTTTCATAATAATCATTACCCATAATGTAGCTGCTTACAATGGTGGTGCCATGGCCAATGCGGCTGCGGATGCCGATCACACTGTTTTCTATGCGGCTGGCGCTGATGATGGAGCCTTCGGCAATAATTGTTTTTTCTAATGTAGTACCACTTATTTTAGCCGGTGGCAACATCCTTGCCCTGCTGTAAACTATTTTTTGATTGTCGAATAAATTAAAATGCGGCAGGTCTAAAGTAAGTGCCAGGTTGGCTTCAAAGAAAGAATAAATATTCCCAATGTCTGTCCAGTAACCATCATACTGATAGCTGATCACTTTATATTTTTCTATCGAAGTGGGGATGATCTCTTTACCAAAATCAGTGGCTTCTTTCTTTTCTTCTTCCAACAAATTAAATAAAAGCTTGCGGCTGAAAATATAAATACCCATCGAGGCTAAATAATTTCTTCCCTGTGCCTTCATCTCTGCTCCGGTATCACTTACCCATTCTGGTAAAATATCTTTGGCAGGTTT
This sequence comes from Chitinophagaceae bacterium, assembly GCA_031368105.1. Classification (GTDB taxonomy): domain Bacteria; phylum Bacteroidota; class Bacteroidia; order Chitinophagales; family Chitinophagaceae; genus Ferruginibacter. The sequence goes on along the minus strand of JANLQY010000189.1, from coordinate 9,376 downwards.
TTCAATAAAGGAAGTAATGGAATTGTTTTCATCTGTTTTTAAAATACCAAACTCGGGAGCTTCCCTGTCGCCTACCGGAATGGTGGCAATGGATATATCGGCACCCTTTGATTTGTGGCTGTCAATCATTTCTTCAAAATCCATTTGGTACAACTGGTCGCCGCTTAATATCAGCACATATTCAAAATCATAACTAACAATATGCCTCAGTGATTGCCTTACTGCATCCGCTGTACCCTGGAACCAGCCTGAGTTATCAGGCGTTTGCTCTGCCGCTACAATATCAACAAAACCTTTACTGAACACACTAAACTGGTAAGTATTTTTAATGTGCTTATTAAGCGATGCTGAATTGAATTGCGTCAATACCAATATCCTGTTGATACCAGAATTAATACAGTTGGAAATAGGAATATCAACCAAACGGTATTTACCGGCAATGGGTACCGCAGGCTTACTCCGGCTGGCTGTTAGCGGATATAACCTAGACCCTGCTCCACCACCTAACACAATAGCGATTACTGATTTGCTGTCCATAAAAAAATTAATTGATTTTGATTAGTAGTTTGGTTTTTTTAGCAAGTGAATTCAAATGTAGCTTAAAATTATTTTAAACTTGTGTATAAATCTATATAATGTTTAGCGCTTGTTTCCCAGCTGTTGTCCAGTTTCATCACCTTCTTTCTTATTTCTTTTAACCGTTTCTTTTGACCATACAATTCCAGCGCCCGGTGTACCGAATAGGTAATGTCCCACACAGTGGCATCGTTGAATAAAATACCGTAGCCGCCGGTATTACCAAAATCAATTACAGTATCTTTCAAGCCACCAGTATTTCTTACGATGGGGATGGCGCCGTACCGCATGGCGTACATCTGGTTGAGGCCGCAAGGTTCTACCCTGCTGGGCATTAATAAAAAATCGGCACCTGCATACATTTCATGGCTCAGCTTTTCGTTGTAGCCAATTTTTGAATTGTAATAACCTGCTAATGGTTCATTCAAATTAGCCAGGTCCCACTCCACTGCAGGATCGCCACTGCCCAGCACTAAAAAATTCATCCTGCCTTCCATGTGATACACTGAATCGTAAATGGCTTTGGCCAAAAGATCGGCTGCTTTTTCATGCACCAGCCTGCCGATAAAAATGAAGAGTGGTTTGTCGATGTCTAATTTAAATTCATCACACAATATTTTTTTGTTCGCCAGTTTACCAGCTTCGGCACTGGCAACACTAAAATTATTTTCCAAATAAGTATCAGTTGCCGGATCCCACACCACATCATCAATACCATTTAATATACCGGTACATTTTCCTCTTTCGTATTCAAATAAATTTTCCAGGCCATTGGCGCTAGTTCTCATTTCTTCCAGGTAACTCTGGCTTACCGTCGTTACTTTCATGGCACATTTTACTGCACTTGCCAATGGGTTGATATTATTTTTCCAGTCGAGCTTGCCCCATTGCCATGAATCGTAATCGGGTAAATAATTTGCTTTATCCCAGCCCATCCAGCCCTGGTATTGTGCATTGTGAATGGTCAATATTGTTGGTACCAAAGCCAGGTGGCGGTAAGCATAACAATGCTGCATCATAAAAGGAATCAGCCCGGCCTGGTGATCATGCACATGCACCACATCTGGCTGGTGCTGCCATTTGGCAAGCCAATCCACCACTGCTATTTGAAAAGCAGTGAAGCGTTCCGAATCATCCGTGTATCCATAAATAGCTTCCCTGTCTAGCAGACCGTTGATGTCAACCAAATACAAATCAAAACCCAGCTTGTTAGTAGTTTCTTTAATGATGGTATAATTAAACCAGTAAGGCCCCATACCGAATGAACCTTTGTGTACAATATCAAATTCATTCTGGTACAAAAATTTGGTGCGGTACATGGGCATCACCAGTTTGGCAATATGCCCCAGCTGTGTTTGGTATTTTGGCAAAGCGCCGGCCACATCCCCCAGCCCGCCTGCTTTTGCCACTGGATAACATTCGGCAGTAACGTGTAGTATTTCCATTGTTCAAATTATTTTGGTATGCAGGGATTATTCGTTTGGCAAAAAAAAATGCAATCAAAAAAAAGACCGGCAACATTGATAGTATAAATATATAGAAGAAAAAGAATGAAAACATGTGCCCATCCAAAAAATATATTTTTAGCAATCCGGCGGCAGTAAAACAGGCTTTGTTACAAATTAAAAAATTGAAACCAATTTGCTGCCGCAAAAAAACAGTACGGTATTTTTATAACCGCATTTTCTTTTTTTTCTGTTTTGATTTTTAATCTGAAAATGTAATGGCTAAAATGAATATTTTTATCATTCCTTATTTTATTCTATTTTCAACGTTCTAAAAAAACAAATAAAACGATTGCTATGAGTCAAACAATGCCTACACACCAAACCACGAAATGGTCGCAGTTCGCAACCCTTGTCAGTGTATTTTTTTTCTGGGGATTTGTAGCCGCCAGTAATGATATCCTGATTCCGGTATTTAAAAAAGCTTTTAATTTATCGCAGGGACAAAGCCAGTTAGTTTCTGTTGCATTTTATGTAGCTTATACAGTTGGGTCATTAATTTATGTTGGTGTTTCAAAATTGATTGGCACTGATTTATTAAATAAGATTGGATATAAAAATGGCATTTCTATTGGGCTGTTGATTTCAGCTCTTGGCACATTGTTATTTTACCCGGCAGCCAACACTGGTTCCTTTATACTAATGATCTCCGGGTTATTTATTGTAGGGCTTGGTTTTTCTCTGCAACAAATTGCAGCCAATCCATTAGCGATTGTGATGGGTGACCCAAAGACTGGTTCACAAAGATTAACAATGGCTGGTGGCGTAAATAATTTTGGTACTACCATCGGTCCGTTGCTGGTGAGTTTTGCCATCTTTGGAAGTGTGGCTTCCGCCAATCCTGATGCCAGTATCGAGAGTGTAAAAACACCTTACCTCATTTTGGGCCTTGCCTTTGCGCTAGTGGCAGTATTTATCAAATTTTCATCTATCCCTAATAAAATTGACCTGGATGATGTGGCGAAGAGTGAAGCAGAAGAAGGAAGTAAATTATTACACAAAGAATCAGCTTTAAAATATCCTCAATTGGTAATGGGTATGATTGCCATCTTTGTTTATGTGGGTGTAGAAGTATCTACTGCCAGTAACCTGCCAGCCTATTTAGAAAAATACCTGAATGTATCTACACAAAATGTAGCTCCATACATTTCTTTGTACTGGGCAAGTTTAATGATTGGAAGATGGACAGGTGCGGTAGGTGCTTTTGATGTAAGCAAAGGAGCTAAACAGGTTTTAAATTTCCTGATGCCCTATTTGGCTTTTGCTGTTTTCTTACTGGTAAACACTATTGCACAACACGACGTTTCTCAATTTTTTATTTATGCACTGGTGATTGCTGTAATGATTATATGTGATATCATGAGCAAGGGAAATCCAGCAAGAATGTTGCTGATATTTTCGTTAGCGGGTATCACTGCTTTATTTATTGGCATGTTTTCATCAGGCCTGGTAAGTGCTTATGCTTTTACCAGTGTTGGTTTATTCTGCAGTACTTTATGGCCTTGTATTTTTACCATTGCTGTTGCAGGGCTTGGCAAAAATACCAACCAGGGAAGCAGCCTTTTAATCATGATGATAATGGGAGGTGGAATTGTAAGCTGGCTGCAGGGCGTACTGGCTGATCAAATTGGTATTCACTACAGCTATATTGTCGGTGTTGTTTGCTTTGCATATTTAGCTTTTTATGCCATCAGGTCAAAGGCTGTGCTGCAATCGCAGGGTATTGATTTTGATAAACTAAACAGCAGTGGCGGGCATTAAACCCTTGTCCCCCTAAAGGGAGAATCAGGCCGTTATCAAACAAAATGGAATTGATGCAGGATGTATACGTTTGTCATTTAGCAATAAAACAATTCAGCAACAACCATTCATAAAACTCAAAAACGATTTTAAATAATCTTAAACTTTTGCTCAAATGAGTACATATTCTTTAGGCATTGATATCGGCGGCACCACCACCAAGTTTGGTATCGTCAATTCAAAAGGAGAAATTTTAGCACAGGACAGGATACCTTCCAACGAACATGAAGCGGTAGAAGAATTTATTGATGACCTGTATGCCAAGTTGGAACCGATGATGAAAAAAGTAGGTGGCACAAAAAATTTTATTGGTATCGGTATCGGCGCCCCTAATGGAAATATTTATTCCGGCACCATTGAGTATGCCCCTAATTTAAAATGGAAAGGCATCATACCGATTGCAGAACTGATGGAGAAAAAATTTGGACTGCCTACCAAATTGACAAACGATGCCAATGCAGCAGCTGTAGGAGAAATGATTTATGGCTGTGCCAAAAACATGAAGCACTTTATCACCATCACCCTTGGAACTGGCGTTGGCAGCGGCATTGTGATTGATGGCAAAATTGTAGTGGGCCATGATGGCTTTGCCGGTGAACTCGGCCACACCATCATCAGGCCAGGCGGCAGGCAACATAAAAGTACCCTCATGCATGGCAGCCTGGAAGCGTATGCTTCTGCTACCGGCGTAAGAGAAACGGCCATTGAATTGCTTACCAATCACCCGGAAAAAGAAAGCCTTTTAAGGGATTATTCCATCAACGAACTTACCAGCGAAAGTGTGTATGACTGTGCCATGAAAGGCGATACCATTGCCAATGAAATATTTGAATTTACCGGGCAGATACTCGGTGAATCACTGGCTAATTTTGTCATGTTCTCCTCACCTGAAGCCATTGTATTATTTGGCGGACTCACCAAGGCGGGTGCCTTATTAATAAACCCAACAAGGAAACACATGGAAGCCAACCTGCTGCCAATATTTCAAAACAAAGTAAAACTATTGTTCAGCGAATTGAAAGAAGCGGATGCTGCTATTTTGGGAGCAAGTGCATTGATCTGGTAAAATAAAATTTCTTTTAAAGAATTGAATGTGAAAATGGCCTGGCTGTTTTCACATTTTTTTGTTACACCAGGCTGTGTAGTTAGCAAGCTGTGTAAGATTTTAAAATCTTTATGAATACCTGATGCAGTAACCAGTTTTATTCCGCAGGCAATATTTCAAATTCAAAATTCGTTTTAACCTTACCAATTGCAGGGCATTGCTATGCATACCAGTCATTGACCTGTGCTTAGATATTGAATAAATGAAGGGAAGTACTTTTTTTACTATCTTGTCTGCAGGATTCTATATCAGTATTTATCCCCCATCACAGCTGGATAATTTTTTTTATTAAAAGAAAAAGAAAGCGTTAGTGGACAAAACCAAACAGAAAATAGATCAGTTATGATTTTCAATTCGATTCAGTTTGTAATCTTTTTTATTGTTGTTACATCCTTATATTTTTCCCTTCCGCATAATAAAAGATGGTTGCTGCTGCTGCTGAGCAGTTGTTATTTCTACATGGCGTTTGTACCTATCTACATTCTCATACTGGGCTTTACTATTGTAGTGGATTATTTTGCCGGGATATTAATTGAAGATGCACGGGGCAAGCGAAGAAAACTATTCCTCCTCCTCAGCCTCATTGCCAATATTGGCGTACTGGCGGTATTCAAATACTGGAATTTTATTGCAGAAAATTTTTCTTTCCTCCTCAAAGGTTTTGGATTGGCCGGCTCTATTCCTTACTTATCTATTTTGTTACCCATCGGTCTTTCTTTCCATACTTTCCAGGCCATGAGTTATACCATTGAAGTGTACCGTGGGCATCAAAAAGCAGAACGTCATTTTGGGATATATTCTTTGTATGTGATGTTCTATCCGCAATTGGTGGCAGGGCCTATCGAACGGCCGCAAAACCTGTTGCACCAGTTCAGGGAGCACCATCAATTTGAGTTTGAAAGAGTGGCCGAAGGACTGAAAGAAATGCTCTGGGGTTTTGTAAAAAAAATTGTGATTGCCGACAGGCTTTCACTTTATGTAAATGCCGTGTACAACAATCCTGAGCAGCACAATGGCCCTACACTTATTGTAGCCACTATCTTTTTTGCCTTCCAGATTTATTGCGATTTCTCCGGCTATTCCAACATTGCTATTGGCGCCGCCAAAGTAATGGGCTTTAAACTGATGACCAATTTTAACCGCCCTTATTTTGCCAGGAACATTACAGAATTCTGGAAGCGCTGGCATATCTCTTTGTCCACCTGGTTCAGGGATTATTTATACATTTCACTGGGCGGAAATAAAGTCTCGATTCCGAGATGGTACTTTAATTTATTTTTTGTTTTTCTCATCAGCGGCCTGTGGCATGGAGCCAACTGGACATTTATTATCTGGGGTGCATTGAATGGTTTTTACCTGGTGTTTGCATTGGTTACCCAAAAAGCCAGGGACAGGATCAATGAACTCACCGGCCTCACCCGGATACCCATTGTGCATAGGGGTTTGCAGATTCTGGTTACATTTATACTTACCTCTTTTGCCTGGATATTTTTCAGGGCAAATAATTTACATGATGCCACGGTTATTATTAAAAGAATGGCTGCTGTAAAAGGTCCTGTGTGGTTCGAAAATCCATCCATGATACTTTATTCACTGGGAGCAATATTGCTTTTGTTTGTGGCAGAAACAAAACAGGAATATTTCAAGGGCAGCATTTCATTGATGAATAATAAAAACTGGCTGGTGAGAACTGCAGTGTATTCGTTGCTGATCATCCTTATTTTATTAGCCGGTGTATTTGACGGCGGACAATTTATTTATTTTCAATTTTGATAACCGTATGATGACAGATAACTTTAAGAAGAATCCTTACACATACTTTTTTATAAAGCTGTTGGTGCTGTTGGCAGTGGTGTTTCTGCTCGATTTTTTAGCAGGCAGTATCCTGTGTCATTATTATTTTACACAACAAAGCGGTTTGCTGTATCGCACTACTTATGCTATTGAAAAAACCAATGAAGATATTTTGATCCTGGGTTCTTCCAGGGCCAATCATAATTATGTTACGGAAGAATTTGAAAAAAAACTTGGCCAGTCCTGTTACAATGCCGGCAGGGATGGGCAGTTTATTTTTTATCATGATGCTGTTTTAAGAAGTGTACTGAAAAGATATACTCCCAAAATGGTCGTACTGGATTTTAATGCCAGCGATCTGCGAAAAGATTCCAGGGGCTACGACCGGCTGTCTGTTTTATTTCCTTATTACAAAAGCCATCCCGAGCTGCAGCCCATTGCTGAATTGAAAGGCCCGCTGGAAAAATGGAAGCTTTGTTCTTCTATCTATCCTTACAACTCATCCATTTTTACCATTGCTGTTGGCAATACGGAATTTAATAAAAAAAGAAAAGAGGATAGCAAAGGTTATGTAGCACTTTACAGAGAATGGGACCAACCAATTGTAACATTAACCCAACAGGAAGTGTACATTATTGATTCTGTTAAACTAAATTACTTTGAATCATTGATTAAAGATTGTGTGCAAAGGAAGGTGAAACTGTATATTATTAACTCCCCATCATTTCATAAGACTACTTATCCGGATCTGTACTCAGAAACTGCAAGAGAGATTGCCGCTAAATACCATGTTGATTTTTGGGATTACTCACAAAACCCTTTCTTCATCAATAACAAGGATAAAATATTTGCAGACCTCACCCATTTGAATGATAAAGGTGCCAGGCTTTTTTCGGGGATGCTGATTGAGCGGATCCTTGCTGATAAAAATGAAACAGCAAATATTTCCAAATAACTACCCGATCAATTTTCTATTTTCCACTCCACCGATTATTCTCAAAATTCATATCAGGAAAAATCTTGTCTGGGTCTATCACCACTTTTGCTAATTTCTCTTTAGTAGGCAGTTTCTGTTTCCAGGATGCTGTGTTGTTCCATACTTCAACAGGTATTTTTATTCTGCCTTTTTTACCATTTACAGTTTCGTATTCTACTATCACCGGCATCGCCATTTGGTCGAGGTTGGCAATGGTTACCAAAGCCCCTTCTGCAGGATTATCATTTTCGTAAGTCACGGAAAGTACAGCCTGATCGAGGCGGTAGTTTTCTACAAACCATGCTTTCCAAAACCAGCTAAGGTCTTCGCCAGCAGCGTTATCCATTGCTTTAAAAAAATCCCAGGGCGTAGGATGTTTGTAAGCCCATTGCTGAATGTAATTTTTAAAAGCATAATCAAAACGAACCGGGCCTATTATTTCATTGCGTAACAATTCTAACCCATAGCCGGGTTTATAATACAATGCTACGCTGATATTACTTTCCTTCATAGCATCCGGCGTACTCATGATGGCTTCGCTGTTTGGGCCAAACATATAACCTGCTATCTGCTCCATATTGGCTGCCGGATTTTTATATTCGCCATTATTAAAATCATCATCGGCCAGGGAGTTGATGAAAGTATTAAAACCTTCATCCATCCAGCCATATTTTCTTTCGTTGCTGCCCACAATCATCGGGAACCAGGTATGCCCGAACTCATGATCGGTAACACCAAACAACTGGTCGTTCTGTGCTTTGTATCCACAAAAAACAATACCGGGATATTCCATCCCCCCAATATTGCCTGCCACATTGGTGGCTACCGGGTAAGGATATTCGAACCAACGCTTACTGTAATTTTCAATGCTGCCCTTGGTATATTCAGTAGCCCTGCCCCACCCTGCTGCACCTTTACTTTCTGCCGGATACACACTCATGGCCAGTGCAGTTTTGCCACTGGGCAAATTAATTTTTGCCGCATCCCAGATAAATGATTTGGACGAAGCCCATGCCACATCACGGGCATTGCTGATTTTATAATGCCAGCTCAGACTAGCCGCATTTGGTCTCGATGCAGGATCAGTCACTTCTTTTTCAGAACGGATAACAACCGTCTTATTACTTTTCTTTGCATCTTCCCACCGCTCCAGTTGCTTTGCTGTCAATACTTCTGCCGGATTGAGCAATTCGCCGCTGGCCACCAAAATGTGTGATGCCGGGGCTGTAATGGTAACATCAAAATCACCATACTCAAGGTAAAACTCACTGGGGCCTAAGTAGGGTAAAGTGTTCCATCCCTGCACATCGTCATACACACACATACGGGGATACCATTGCGCCACCGCATAAATATTTCCATTCACTGTTGGTAAAATACCGCAGCGGTCTGCACCATATTCAGGTAATGTAAAAGAATATTCAATAGTGATTTTTGTAACATCGCCACCGGCTTTCAATGGCGTTTTCAATCTTACCTGCATCCGGGTATCGGTAATTAAAAAGTCGGCTGCATTATCATCCAGTTTTACAGAACTTATTTTATAGCCTCCATTAAATTCAGATTTGGAATCTCCATAACGGCTGCGGCTGTCCACCGGCATACGGGCCTGCCCACGGC